>JANODS010000372.1:0-10696 GCA_031412835.1 Acidobacteriota bacterium
TGATGGGCGATCTCCGCCGGCACGCCGAACAGCTCGACGACAGCGTACTTCTCGGGCGCGCCAATGAGCTCGTTCAGCTTGCTCGGGTCGAGCTTTTCTTCGCGGATCCGGTACAGTGCGGTCGCTTGGCGCAGCGGCAACGAGCCCGGCCATCGAATCAGGATATCCGCCTTGCTCGGCAGCGTCTCTTTCTTGCCCCGACCGATGCCACCCAGCGGGCCCAGGCTCTGATTGGCATTGGCCGGCGCATGCAGCGCCCCGGGGATGTCGCGCAGATTGATATTGCCCGGATCCCGCTTCACCCATTCCAACTTCACCGTCTTGCCCCGGCTCCACGCCGAATCGGTTAACACTTTGCGGACCGTGTCGTCGTTCCAATCGGGAAACGCCTTCTCCGGCCACTCGGCCGCCAGCGCGAGGCTGGCCATTGCGAACCATACAAACCGCATCTACTTCCAGGATACGTTAGGGGTCCAGCGGTTCGAATGGGTCTATCTGTAAAGATTCCAAGCGAGGCCTGAATTCGAGGTCGAATTGGGAGGTCCTTCGCAGGAGTTCGTGCGGCACGTAGCCGAGCTCCGCGATGCAGCCATCAGCGCCTTCTTGGTGACATCGGCTCCAAGCGCCCGGCCTCGTCCCGCCTGTTGACGCGGAGCAACTCCAAAGCGAAACGCAGCGAGGGCTGGAAGAATATCGGATGGCCGTCGGGTTCGTCCGAAAGCACAGCCCGGACGACGTCGAGCATCCGGTCGTAGTTGGGCGATTTCACATCGAAGGAGACCGAGTCAATCGCCGGATAACGCGGCGCCTTGCCAAGGCCGTAATCGTCTAAGATCCGATTGGTGCCCACCGCCGCGCCTTCCCAGGCTTTGGCGAGTTGCGGGTCGCCGACGTACAAGCCGCTGGCCCGCAGCGGCACATCGAGAGTGTTGACGTCGCAAGTCTTGTCATTCGAACCCGGGTAACCCTGCTCGAATCCGCCGCGAGAAGTCGTTCGCTTGATCGGCCTCCTTGGCGCGGGAGTTGATGAACGCCTGCTGGAAAAGGTCAGGAAAACTGAGGCCGGGGGCGTTGAAATTGCCCAGTTCGTAGAGCATCTCCTCGCCCTTGCCGTTGGCCAATTGACGCCAGTCCCAGCGGGAGAGTCCGCCGATGCCACGAGCGACCAAGAAGTCGGTGTATGAGTTGGTGCAGTTGGCGACCAAGGCGTTGTACCACTGCGGCTCAACCCGGGCGGTGTTCATCCACTGAAGGTACGCGCGGAAGAGCGCTTGCGAATCGGCCGGGGTCATGCGGGTGCGGTAGAGCCGAACCTCTTCGTCGGTACGGACGTTGGTCCGCAGGCGAATCACGTCCCGCTCGTCGGCCAGGATGAAGATGCGCTCGTACTGGCGAAAGAAGCCCCAAATGGCGGAGTAGCTTTCCCCGATTTCCTTGCGGGCTTCTATGGACGCGGTGAGGTAGCGGCCCTCTCCGAAGTCGAAGCTGACGAGGGCGTGGGCGATCCAAGGCGACCCCCAATGGGAGACAAACAGGTCGATGCCGCGGAGGTCGCTGATCTTTACTTCGCGGTCCTCCCAGCGGGCGTTGAACTCCGACTCCGTCTTGCCCCAGGCGAAGTTCCGGACGTTGTGGAGGCGGACGCGATCACCATCGCCATCAATTTCGGCCCAGGCGACTTGGGCGACATCGGCTTGCCATTGGCGATCATTGGAAGGCGTGCGGGTCACCCACCAACCCAGCGCCAACAAGACAAGGACGGCTCCCAGCTTCTTCATCATTCGTGACTCCGTTTCGACCAGCGCCGGACCCATTCGGCCCGCCAGCCCCCGGCCTTGTTTTTCTCAAACAGCTTCTGCACAGGATCCAGTATGGCCTGTGCCTCTTTCCGCTGCCCGTTGCTGACGAGGGCAACGCCGACGGCCGCATCGGCAAACTGACTCATCCAATGGGTTGGTTTGACCACGCCGGCTAGTAGTTCCTTGCCAGCGCGAGCGGTTTCGAGCGCTTCGCGGCTCCGCCCAGTTTCCACTTGCGCGGCGGCATAGATGACCCGCACATAGCCACGTTCGATTTTGGGCGGAGGCTCTTGCCGGTCCAGGCCGGTCATCGCCTCGCGGGCTAATTGCGCGGCCACAGGATAGCGGCCCTGTTCCAGGCGGACGTAGGCCAGTTTCAGCAATACCCGCTGGTAGGGCAGCGACTCCGGGCCGGAGAGTTTGCGTTGCCGTTCAAGTAGGAATGCGAGGGTCTCGCTGGCGGGTTCCAAATCCCCCGCGGCCTGTTGCATCACTGCGAAGTTCGACACCGAAGCGAGCAGCTCGCGGCTGTCCTCGCCCAGGTATTCGGCGTACATCGCATGAGCTTCGCGGTAGGTCTTCTCAGCTTCCGGGAACTTCTTCAGACTGGCGATGGTGTTGGCAAGATTGTTGAGGGTGCGAGCCAGTTTGGCGTTGCCATCGGGGTAGAGCTTTCTCTGCAAGCCGAGGGCTTCTCGAATGGCCAACTCGCTTTCGGCGAAGCGGCCTTGGCGGAAGTAGAGGCTGCCGAGAGCTTCGAGGGCTTCCGCGGTGGTGCTGGGCTGGCCTCCGGAGCGGGCGAGCGCGAGGGAATCGCGGTAGGTGGTTTCCGCCAGCGCGTAGTCGTTGCTATCGCCGAGCGTCATGCCGTAGCTGCGCAGGATCTTCGAGCGGACGAGCGGCGGTAGGCCGCTGCGCGGCAGCAGGTCGGCGGCTTCCCGACAGGCGGGCAGAGCGAGCGCGATCTGCCCGGCCTGATGGAGAGCGAGGCACTGATGTTCGAAGGCGACGGCAAGATCGCCGGGAGATCCGGCGCGAGCGAGTGTTATGGCCTGCCGCGCGCTCTCGATTGCCGGGCCATATTGGGCTCGCTGACTCTGGCCTTCGGCCAGAAATCCGAACGCGCCGGCGGCCCGGGCGCTCTCGCCACGGCGAACGTAGGCCGGTGCAATTTCGGCATAGAGGGCATTGGCCTTTTCGTGGAGACCGAGGCCGAAGTAAGCTTCGGCCATCGTGTCGAGGAGGTCGAGGCGAGTGGATTCCTCAACGGCCGATTCGCGGATGCGCCGAGCCCCGTTGTCGAGGAGTTCCCGAGTGGTCAGCCGATTCCCTTGGTTCTGTTCGGGATCGGCCGAACGGAAGAGGTCGCGTAAGAAACCGGCCACGGTTTCGGCGCGTTGGCGCTGTTGGTCCACCTGCTGCTTTTGGCGGTAGGTCACGATGGCGAAGCTGACCAGCAGAACCGCCACGAGCGCGGCGGCCCCGACGGCGATCTGGTTCCGCCGAACGAACTTGGCGGCCTGATACTGCCAATTGCCTTGGCGGGCGATGACCGGCAAACCGGCCAGCCAGCGTTCAAGATCGAGGGCGAACTCGGCGGCGGAGCTGTACCGTTGGTCGGGCTCATCGCGGGCCGCTTTTGCCGCGATCGCGCGGTGGTCCTCATCCGCCTGGGCGCCCGCGAGTTCGCTCCACACGCGGCCGAGCGAATAGATATCGGCGGCGGTGGTGACGGGTTCGCCGCGCAACTGTTCGGGGCTGGCGTAGGCGGGCGTGGCGACGCGGAAGAGCGTGGCGGTTTGGTTGCCGGGAAGGTCCCACTCGCCGGGATCAAGCGGCTTGGCGATGCCGAAGTCGAGCAGCTTCACAACGCCATCGGCGGTGACGAGAATGTTGGCTGGTTTGAGGTCGCGATGGACGAGTAAGCGTTGGTGGGCAAATTGAACCACGCGCGCGACGTCTGCCATCAACCGCACCCGCTCGCGAACGGGCCGACCGGCGGCGTACGAGATCAAGTCGACACCTTCGACGTACTCAAGGACCAAATACGGGATGCCTTCCGGCGAGATGCCTCCGTCAAGGAGGCGGCAGATATTGGGATGTTCGAGTTTGGCGATGATCTGGCGTTCGCTTTCAAAGCGGCCCAGGATCTCGCGCTCCAGCGCGCGCGGCAACAAGGCGGGCAGGGCGATCAGCTTGATGGCGGCGCGCTGGTGATAGCCGCCATCCACTCTTTCGGCGCGGTGGACGATGCTCATGCCGCCTTGCCCGATCACTTCGTCCAAACGCCAGACGCCGAGTCGAGTGCCGGGGGCCAGTCGCCGGGGCTGCGTGATGGGTGCTTCGAGGTAGTCGCCCGAGTGAACAGCGGAGGAGAGAAGCGATGCTACTTCCTGGCGAATGCGTTCGTCGAGCCCGGCGAGTTGCGCCGATTGCTCCGCGGGAGGCAGTTCGACGGCGGATTCAAAGATGGCGGCGGCTTGCCGTTGCTCGTCCGTCGTCAAGGGCGGATTCACGATCCGCTGAGCTCCCGAAACAGCCAGGTGCGGGCGTAGGTCCAATCGCGCTTGACGGTGATCAAGGAGACTTCGAGCACCTCGGCGATTTCAGGGAACTCCATGCCGCCGAAGAAGCGCATCTCCACCACCTGCGCCTTGCGCTCGCTGACTTCGGCCAAGCGGTCCATGGCCCGGTCGAGATCGAGCAGCTCCTCCGGGCGAAGCGACAGGTCTCCGGTGACGACTTTGATCGCGTCGTCGAGGGGAAGGTCGCCGACTCCCGCGTTGCGTTTGACGGCCATGCGGGCGCGGGTGGAATCGACGAGGATCAGCCGCATGGCGTGGCCGGCCAGCGCGAGGAAGTGGGTCCGGGATTTCCAACGACCGCCCGAGAGCCGCACCCAGGCTTCGTTGACAAGCGCCGTGGGTTGGAGCATCTGTTCGCAGCCCCGGGAACGGTAAAGGTGGATCGCGGCGATCTTCTTTAGTTCGGAGTAGAGGTTCGGCAGATCCAGCGAGGCATTTTCCGTCGCAACCATAGACAATCCCTTAATTGGTCAGGATATCAGACACTAGGAACGCGGAACGCTCGCGGATAAGCCCTCACGAGCGCCGGCTCCGGCGATCATTTCGGCGCTGATCAAGCGCAGCAGAGTCTGCCAGGCGGTCCGCGTGGCCGCGGAGCAGCCGCCTTCGAGAGCACGAGTGATCGCCCAGACGAGCGACTGTTCGACCAGTTCGTAGTGGCGCGGCAGCACGCCATAGTCGGCGTGTTGCTGGCCAAGGTGGCGCAGTTTCGGCAGTAAGACTTCCAAATGATCCAGGCTATCGACGGCGACCTGAAGGGTGGCGACGAGCTTGGCGGCCTGCTCCTTCATCGGCGCTTTGAACAGGGCCTTGAGCGAGGGGTCGAGTTCGAAGAGCTTGCCGTAGAACAGCATCGCCATCGGCTGCGCAACGTCGTGGATGGCTTCGAAACTATAGCGGACTAACTGCTTCTCTTCGCGGGTCACTCGATGGTTGCTCCTGCTTTCCTGGCCAGTTTGAGAAAGCGCTGATAGTCTTTTTCGAAGCTCGTTTGAAAGCCCGGTTTCCCACGAACCACGAGCCACGCGGCCTGGACCTCGGCGGCGCGAGCGATGACCTGCGGACGCGGCAAGCCGGGGCCGGCGAGCGCGATTTCAAACTTGGCCAGTGCCCCTTTGGCCCGGTTGAAATCGAAGGCAAACGTGCCCGGCTTCTCGCTGGCAGCGAGCTGGTCGAGTTCGGCTTCCACAGCGGATGTGGACTGTCCAGTCTGCCGATCATAACCACCGATGCGGGCGAGGGTGTCCTGCAGCAGGCGGACGCCGCCGCCTTGCCTCATCTTGACCAGTTCCCGCATGTGGGGAAGCGCTTGGCGCCAGACGGCGGCACCGGCGGCGGCCTTTCCGTTGTCCCGCAGCGCATCGCCGTACTGCCGCAGGCTATAGGCGTAATTGAGCCGGACGAAGTGGTTGCGACTGTCGGCGGCCAGCGCCCTTTCAAGGACCTCAATGGCTTCGCGGAACCGCGCGATCTGGGCGGGACCGTCCGTGACCACCGCGACCCGCATCCGAGCGATGCCGAGGTCACCGATGGCCCGCTTGTCGTCGGGATCAACCCCCACCAGTTTTTCGGCGATCACCACCATTTGCTGGTAGGCGGCGGCGGCTTTGGCCCGATCTCCGAGGCTGGGAAGGGTGGGGCTGCCTTCCACATCGCCAACATGGCTCCAGGCCAGCATCAACTCGTGCTTGGTGCGTTTATTGTTCGGATCCTTTTCGACGGCTTCGGTAAGGGCGATCACGCCCTTCGTGTATTGGTCGCGGGCGTCCTGCAGCTTGCCTTGCCGAGCGAGTGCCATACCGACGCCGGCGGCAGCCGCGGCCCCCGACGTTTTCCACTCGATGTTGTCCGGCTCGACGAGGGCGAGCGATCGGTACATATGCTCGGCTTGTTGCGCGCTGGCGAGAGACGCATCGATCTTGTCGAGTAGGCGCTCGTTGCGGCTGGCGGCGAGTTCGGCGCCGGCGAGCAGGGCGAGCACCTTGCGGTCGCCTCCTTCTTCGAGGAGCTTGCGGGTTCGGCGGATGGCGTCGTCGAAGTGCTCCTGGGCATCAGGAAGCTTGCTTGTGTAGTGCGCCACGTCGCCGCGGTGGCGGACGGCTTCCGCCGCGATGGCGGCCCCGGCGCGATCGCCCGCGGCGTCTCCCAATTCCTGGGCGCGGATGTAGCTTTTCTCAGCACCCTTGGTATCACCCAGATTGGAGCCGAAGACCCAGCCCTGCACGTCGCCGATGCGCAGCCAACCGGCGGCGAGATCGCGAGCGAGGGTGGGGTCCGATTTGGCGTCGGCTGAGAGCCGCTCAAGATAGTCGAGGCCGGTGGAGACGATGAGCTTGCGAGCGGCGGTGGAGCCGGGCAGGTCACGGACGGCGTCGTGAACGTCGAAAACGAACCGGTTGGCGAGTTGGCGCACGTCCTGCAATCGGCTCTCGGCCAAGCGGCGCTGGCGTTCGGCGTAGAGGAGACCGGCCGAGAGCAGGGCGACGACGAACGTGGTGGCGAGGACTAGGCGTTGGTGACGGTCAACGAACTTCCGGACTCGATACAAGATGGAATCCGGCGCGGCGACGACGGGGCGGTTATCGAGATAGCGGCGGATATCCTCGGCGAACTGTTCGACGGTGCCGTAGCGGCGGGCCGGGTCCTTGGCCATGGCTCGCATCAGGATGTTGTCAACGTCGCCGCGGAGTTCGGCCTTGACGGAGCTGGGGCGGACCGTGGCGGTTTCGCAGATGGCGCGTTCGAGTTCGAGGGGGGTGTATTTTCCGATGCGGTGCGGCCGGGTGCCGGTGAGGAGTTCGTAGAGAACGGCCCCGAGCGAGTAGGTGTCGCTGGCGACGGTGATGGGTTCGCCGCGAACCTGTTCCGGGCTGGCGTAGTCCGGAGTCATCATGCCCATGCCCTGGGTCATGGTTTCGGAGGGCTCCAGGGGGTTTGACATCAGGAGCTTGCAAATGCCGAAATCGAGGAGGCGGGGGGTGCCGTTTTCTTCGACGAGGATGTTGCCGGGCTTGAGATCGCGATGGACGACGAAGCGGCTGTGGGCGTAGGTGACCGCCGCGCAGACGGGGAGGAAGAGGCGCAGGCGGTCTGCCGTGGACAGGTTCTTTTCCTGGCAGAATTGCGTGATGGGGACGCCGGGGATGTACTCCATGACGAAGTACGGTTCACCGGTTTGGGCCGTGCCGCCATCGAGGAGCCGGGCGATGTTGGGATGTTCGAGGCTGCCGAGGACCTGGCGTTCGCGCTTGAAGCGGGCGAGGAGGAAGTCGGTGTCCATGCCCGGGGTGACGAGCTTGATGGCGACGTCTTTGTCGTAGACTTCGTCGGTGCGCTTGGCTAGGTAGACGGTGCCCATGCCGCCGCGACCGAGTTCGCGAAGGAGCTCGTAGGGGCCGACGAAGCGGGCGTGGGGTTTCGAGTCGAGGTCGAGAACGGCGCTCTTGACGCTGCCGGCGAAGTTGGATTTGGTTTGGGCGTCGCTGGCGAGGAGGCCGACGACCTGCTGGCGGAGTTCGTCGTCGGTGCCGCATTGCTGCGCCAGGAAGGCTTCGCGATTGGTGTCGGGTTCGTCGAGGGCGCGATAGAAGAGATCCTCGGCTTGGCGCCAGCGCTCCGGAGTCATGCCTAGGCGCTCTCCGTCATGTATTTTTGGAGCCAGGCTTCGGCGAAGCGCTGTTCGCGCCCGACGGTGGCGACGGAGATGTTGAGGGACTGCGCGGTTTCTTCGATGCTCATGCCGCCGAAGTAGCGGAGTTCGATAACCTTGGCTTTGCGCTCGTCGAAGGCGGCGAGACCGCCGAGGGCATCGTCGAGGGCGATGATGCCGGCGCTGCGTTCCGGGGCGAAGTTGAGGGCCTCGTCGAGGGAGGCGGCGCGGTGGCCTCCGCCGCGCTTTTCGGCGATATGGTGGCGGGCGTGGTCGACGAGGATCTGGCGCATGCGATGGGCAGCGACGCCGAAGAAATGGGCTCGGCTCTCCCAATCGGGGAGTTCGCCACCGGCGAGTTTAAGGTAGGCTTCGTGGACGAGGACGGTGGGTCCGAGGGTTTGGGCATTGCGCTCATCGCGAAGATAGTGGGCGGCGAGGCGGCGGAGTTCGTCGTAGATGAGGGGGGTGAGGAGATCGAGAGCGGCCCTGTCCCCTGCCTTCCACTGCGCGAGAAGTTGTGTAACCTGTTCTGAGCCCGACATCAGCTTTTGATTATAGTAAAGACTTCCCCAAGAATGGTCGATAAGATCAGTAGGTGAAACTTCCGGCCCGAATTAGCAAATACGAACTTGAGCACTACCTTGGCGGTGGGATGTCGGAGGTTTACCGTGCGCGCGATACCGTATTGGGGCGGACGGTGGCGGTGAAGCTACTGACGGCGCAGGCAGCGCAGAACGAGGAGACGCGGGCGCGGTTTCTGTTGGAGGCCAAGGTGTCGAGTTCGGTGGTGCATGAGAACATCATCACGACCTACGACTATGGGGAGGAAGACGGGATTCCTTACTTGGTGCTTGAGTTTTTGACTGGCCTTAACTTGAAGGACGCTTTGGCGGCGGATCCCGAGATGAAGCTAAAGAAGCGGGTGGCGATTGCGTTGCAGATTGCGCGGGCGCTGGAGTATGTGCATTCGCGAAAGTTTGTGCACCGGGACGTGAAGCCGGACAACATCCATATTGACGCGCAGGGGCGTGTGAAGTTGATGGATTTTGGGATTGTGAAGACCGAGGACGTGATGCTGACGCAGGCGGGGTTTGCGTTGGGAACGCCTCATTATGTGGCTCCGGAGCTGATCCAGGGTTTGCCGGTTACGGCGCTGGTGGATGTGTACTCGTTTGGGGTGCTGCTGTATGAGGTATTGACGGGGCGGAGGGCGATTCAAGCGGATACGGTGGAGCGGATTTTCTTCCTGATTCTGCATGAGCCGATTCCGATGGAGCCGCTGACAGCGGCGGGGATTCCGGAGGCTTTGCAGGCGATTGTGCGGGGGAGCACGGAGCGGGATCCGGCGAAACGAACCCAGAGCATGGGAGAGGTTGCGGCGGCGCTCGAAGATTGGATGTATGAGAATCCGACGCAAAAGGCGGCGTTGCCGGTGCCGCATCGGGTGCGCTTGGATGGGCGGATGCTGGGAGGGGCGGTGGCGGTGGCGGCGGTGTGCGCGCTGGGTTTGGGGTATTTGTTGATCAACAGCGGAAGGGCAGTGGCGCGGTTGGACGAACCGCAGCGAGTCGAAGATCCGGCTGGTGACATGGTTTTGGTGCCTGAGGGTCAGTTTCGGTTTGGGGCCGCAGGGAAGCTGGTGCGCTTGCCGGCATTTTACATGGACTTGAGCGAGGTGACGAACGAGGAGTATGAGGAGTTCTGCCGGGCGACGGACCGGGCGTTGCCTAAAGACTTTCCCAAGGGACAGCCCGGTATATCGGTGGTTAACGTGACGATTGCGGATGCGCAGGCGTTTGCGGCTTGGGCGAAGAAGCGGTTGCCGACGGAGCAGGAGTGGGAAAGGGCGGCGCGGGGTAGCGATGGCAGGCGATATCCTTGGGGCCACGACGCGAAGCCGCAGTGGGCGAACGTGGAAGACAATCCAGACGATAGTTGGCACCATTTGGTGTCGGCGGATGCGTTTCGGAACGGGCGGAGTCCGGTGGGGGCGCTTCAGATGATCGGGAATGTCAAAGAATTTACGGCGGACCGAACGACTCCGACGGCGCTGGCGATTCGGAGCTATGCGGTGGACGAAGAGATTTGGTATGCGGTGAAGGGCGGCTCGTTCAAGAGCAGGTTGGCGGAGTCGGTGGCGTTCGCTGTCGAGCCGGTGCCGGCTAGTTACTCGGGGCCGGACTTAGGATTTCGGTGCGCACGGGATAAGTAATATACTAAGCGGATGAAACTCCTCTTTCTTGTTACATCGGTATCGTTGGCCTTGGCGCAGATGCCGATGAAACGGGTGGTTCTGTATAAGAACGGAGTTGGTTACTTTGAGCATCAAGGGACGGTGGAAGGGAAGCAGGATGTATCGGTTTCCTTTACCAGCGGACAACTGAACGATGTTTTGAAATCGTTGACGGTGCTGGATCTGAACGGCGGGAAGATTTGCGGGATCGGCTACGATGCGGCGCAGGCGACGGATCGTCGGCTGGGGGAGATCCGGCTGCCGGAACGCGTAGAGGTTCTCGACGCTATAGTCGGCGTAGGGGTTCGTCGGATCTTTGGGCTTGAGGTTGGTGGGTAGCCGGGGCAGGGCGGACTTGTGCGTCGCCAGATCCTGGAGCGTGATTTGCTTGCGGTTGCGCTCGAGCACCTTCACGGTCTTGCGCTCG
>JANODS010000373.1:0-1782 GCA_031412835.1 Acidobacteriota bacterium
GTCGTCCCCTGGTGCCACATAATCGGCAAGCCGTAGTGCTGCACCCGCTTGAAAAACGGCCAATGCTTCCGGTCCTGCGGGTCAAAGTGTTGATACACCGGCCCCAGCTTCAACCCCTTCAACTGCAGCGTATTCACGCAATAATCCAAGTGCTCAATGCAGTCCGGCCGATTCGGATCCACTGACGCCCAGCCCTCCATCCGCCCCGGATGTTTCGCCACATACTCCGAAATAATCTCATTCGGAATATCCAGCCCGCAAGCCTTCGCCTGCAACCCAAACACCACCACGTGCGCCATTCCCTCCGACGCCTTCAAATGGCTCTCCGGCGTCGAATCATAAACGTGCTTATCGAGATTCGCCGAATACGCCAACCCCCCGCTCCGCTTCAATTTCACCAGCTTCGAAGCCAGCGCCTCCTCGGCGTATTGCTCGCTGATGTGGTCCGGATACCACATCAAGTGGGTATGGCAATCAATGATCTTCCGCTCGCTCATAGTTCCACCATCATAGATTTCACCGCGTCCCAATCCAACTCCACCCCCAACCCCGGCCCCACTGGAGGCGTCAGCCAACCCCCCGCAATCATCCCCGGCCCCGCCACAATATCCCGTTCATACCGCAACGGCCCGAACGTCTCAATCGCATACGGCAACCACGGCAGCGCCACCGCCAAATGCGCGCACGCCGCCGTTGCAATCCCCATCTCCGCCTGGCTCCCCAAAATGCAAGGCACCCCCACCGCCGCCCCCAACGCGAACATCTCCGCCGCTGCCCGCAAGCCCCCCGCCTCCGCCACGTAAACGTTCCAAACGTCCGCCGCCTCCCCCCGCGCCACCTCGTAAGCGTCCCGCAAACTCTGACAACTCTCGTCCGCCATCACCGGCAACCCCGTCTGCTGCCGCAACCCCCGCAACCCCTCCAAATTCCTCCTCCCCAACGGCTGCTCAAACCATTCCACCCGTGCCGCCCCCGCTAACGTCCGCATCGCCCGAGCCGCCTCCGCCGTACTCGCCCACGCCATATTCGCGTCCATCCGCAGCGGTAAATCCACCGCCCGCGCCACCGCCGCCACCGCCGCCAAGTCATCCTCCAGCCGCCGCCCCACCTTCAGCTTGATCGCCTGAAATCCCGCCGCCCATCCCGCCGCCGCATCCGCTGCCATCTCCTCCGGCAACTTCTGATACACCCCCCACGCCAGCCCCGCCCGCTCCCGCATCCGCCCCCCCAGCAACGCCCATACCGGCAGCCCAAAATGCTTCCCCGTAATGTCCAACAGCGCCATCTCAAACGCCGCCCGCAAGTAAGGCGCGCTCAACTCCCCGCCCATCACCCGGTCAACCTCCGCCAGCACCAGCGGCGTCGCCAAAGCATCCATCCCCACCACCGCCGGCCCCACCATCCGCTTCGCCGCATGACAAAGCGAAAAGCCAATCCGCGGAAAGGTAATCGAAATCTCCCCCAATCCCTCCACCCCGTCCTGCGTCAGAATCCGCACAATCCCAAACTCCGAAGCCGTCACCGGATCCGCCAAATTCAGCCCCGACCGCACCGCCTCCTTCCTCGGTGCTCGAATCGGAATCACCTCCACCTGCCGAATCCGCGTCCCGCTCATAAGTACCTCTTCGCAATCTTCACCGCCACCGCCCCCCCGCTGTAGTACCCCACCGAAATCTGCCCCGCATGCGTCAACAAATCATACGCCTTCCATCGATCCCATCCATACTCGGCCTCCATCCAAAGAATCAGCCACGCATACCCCTGCGCAATCCCCCGTTCCAA
>JANODS010000374.1:0-12966 GCA_031412835.1 Acidobacteriota bacterium
CCGCTTCGGTCTGCACGGACTCGAGATCGTTGATGGAATCGATCCATTTGAAGCAGAAATCGGCCTTGGCTTTGATGGAAGGAATGTTTTCGACGGCGGAGAAAGCGGCGGCGCGTTCGTTCGGATCGGTGATGTAAGTATCGAGAAGCGTGAGGTAGAACTGAACGTGGACGGCTTCTTCGTAGAGTTGCCGGGAGAGATACATTCGCGCTTCGGGCGAATTAATATGCTTATATAGATTCAATACAAGGTTATTGCCGACGATCGAATCGCCGGTGGCGAAGAAGGCCACCAAGCGTTTGATCAAGTGCTGTTCGGCCGGGTTCATCTTCTCGCGAAGATCGGTTACATCGGTCGAGAAATCGACCTCTTCCACCGTCCAGGTATTCTTGATACCCGTTTTATACATGTCGTAAAAGACGGGATACTTCATCGGACGCAGAGTTAGATCAAATCCAGGATCGAGAATCATTGGTTGTTATTCCGTACTTACTATTGGCAGGATTCGCAGCTCTCGGGGTTTTCGAGAGAACAGGCGATGGCGGCGGCGGGGGCCAGGGTCGCCACGGGAACCGTGGCCTTTGAAATTTTAGATGCCGGCCGGGACCGCAGGTAGTAAGTTGTTTTCAAACCTTTCTTCCAGGCGTACATGTACATGGAAGATACCTTTCCGATGGTCGGTGTTTCAATGAAAAGATTCAACGATTGGCTTTGATCGATGAAGGCCGACCGGTCAGCCGCCATATCAATCAACGAGCGCATGGGGACCTCCCAAACGGTCCGGTAGATCTGCTTCAATTCGTCCGGGATTTCGGCAATCGCCTGGATGGAACCTTCGCCCATCTTGATCCGGTTGCGAACGCTTTCGTTCCACATGCCGAGCGCCTTCAGCTCCAGGACAAGATACTTGTTGATTTGCACGAAGTCGCCGGAGAGGGTTTCGCGCTTGAAGAGGTTCGAGATCTGCGGTTCGATGCACTCGTAAGAGCCGACGATGGAAGCGATGGTCGCGGTGGGTGCGACCGCGATAAGCAACGAATTTCGCATCCCGGACTTCATCATGCGAGGGCGCAAGGTCTCCCAGCGCTCCGGAACTTCGGGTGCGGCGTCCCACAACTCGAACTGGAAGACGCCTTTCGCGGCGCGGGTTTCGTGGAAGTTGACGTGGGGACCGAGCTCTTCGGCCAGTTCAACCGTGGTTTCCAACGCGTGGAAATAGATATCTTCTTGGATTCGGCGGGCCAGCGCGCGGGCCTTCGGCGAGTCAAACGGAACCCGCATTTGGAAGAAGAGATCCTGCAGACCCATCAGACCGAGACCGATCGGCCGCCACTTGCGGTTCGACACTTCCGCCCCGTTGGTGGGGTAGTAATTAATGTCGATGACTTTATCGAGGAAACGGACGGCAAGGCGAACATTCGTACTGAGTTTCTCAAAGTCGAATTCGCCTTCGGGCGTTACGTAGCGGGCAAGGTTCAGCGAACCCAAGTTACAGACGGCGGTTTCGGCGTGGTGGGTGACCTCGGTGATTTCCGTACAGAGATTTGAAAGGTGGACGACGTTTTGAGCCAAGCCGGTTTGATTTGACTTGAGATTACAGGCGTCCTTAAAGGTCATCCAGCCGTTGCCGGTCTCGGCGAGGGTCTTCATCATCCGGGCGTAAAGGTCGCGGGCTTTGACTTGCCGCACGAACAATCCTTGGGCCTCGGCTGCCTCGTATGCCCGTTCAAATTCGGCCCCGTAGAGATCAGGAAAATTGGGGACGACCTTCGGGTCAAATAGCGACCAGTTACCGTCCGCCTCGAGGCGCTTCATGAACAGGTCCGGAATCCAGTTCGCTAAGTTCAGATTGTAAGTGCGGCGGGCTTCGTCGCCGGTATTGTCGCGAAGCTCCAGGAAGTCTTCGATGTCGGCGTGCCAGGGTTCCAGATAGACACAAGCGGCTCCCTTCCGTTTGCCGCCCTGGTTGACGGCGGAGACTGAGGAATCGAGGGTTTTCAACCACGGCACGATGCCGTTGGAGCGACCGTTGGTGCCGCGAATCAGGGAGCCGCGCGCCCGGACCCGGTGGTAAGCCAGTCCGATGCCGCCCGCGAACTTGGAGAGCATAGCGATGTCTTTATACCGATCGTAGATCGATTCGAGTTCGTCCTGCGGGGAATCGAGGAGATAGCAGGACGACATCTGCGGATGCATCGTGCCGGAGTTGAACAGCGTGGGCGAACTCGGCATGTAATCATGGGCCGATATCAGACGGTAGAATTCGATGGCTTCCTGGACGTTCTGGGAGAGGCCGCAAGCGACGCGGAGGAAGAAATACTGAGGGGTCTCGATGACCTCCCGCGTCTCGGGGTTTTTGAGTAAGTAGCGGTCGTAGACGGTTCGAATGCCGAAGTACTCGAATAAGTCGGTATTGCGATCTTCGAGGCAACTGTTCAGCTTCCGAGCGTTTTCGGTGACGAACTTGTGGGCGGTTTCGCCGACGAGCCCGAATTTATAGCCGTGCTCCATGGACTGGGAGAAGGAGTAGATGTTCTGGTTGGCGACTTCTTTCTCGATGAAGTTGGCGAGCAGACGTCCTGCCAGACGGGAGTATTCGGGTTCCTCGGAGATGAGCGAGGCGGCGGTCTGGATGGACAGTTGGTCGAGTTCCCGGGTGCTGGAGCCGTCGTACAAGCCGCCAATGGTTTTGATGGCAATCCGCATCGCATCAACCTGCGATAGACCCGCCGCGCTCCGCTGGACCGCCCGGATGATTTTTTCCACGTGAACCGGCTCCATGGAACCGTTTCGCTTTTTGACGCGCATGGCCGTTTCTGGCGATTGCGGCCGGATGCCTGGAAAAAGCTCCTGCTCGGCGGCAGGTTGTGGAGTCGGAACGGACGAAGTTTGATGCGCGGTGCTGGCCATGAGATCCCCGGGAATAAGACGCAAAGACCCGGCTCGTCGCAGGAACACGACGCGGTCCGGGCAGGAAGAAGCGAACAAAGCCGGACCGGCGTCCGACGTTACCGAACTACAGGATACAGCGGTATTTCACCTTAGGTCAACTACTAATTGTGGTTTTGGACAGGAAATCCGCAGCCGTTGCGAAGTGCTTATTTCTCGGGGACTTACGCATTTCAGAAGAGCGTGGGTTGCCGGACCGGCTGGGGCTTCTTGCGGCTACCGTGTTTGCCGAGCACGCGCTTGGCTTGGAGCTTGGCTTCGGGTTGGCGGCGAAAGGCAGCCATTCGCTCTCTGGCAAGGCGGTAGGCTTCCTTGTGCTCCACGATTTTTGCTCCGGGGCCTTCCGGCAGCCAGCGCCGGACGAAGTCGCCGTCTGGATCTTGGTCGAGCGCCTGTTTATCCGGGCTGTAGATACGTAGCGTGTTGATGCCGGTGGTGCCGGACTGCATTTGAAACTGGGGGTAGTGAATTCCCGGCTCATAGTCGGTGAACTGCCGAGCCAGGAAGGCGGCGGGACGGGGCCAATGGAGCCAAAGGTGGTAGCTTGCGAACGAGACGAGCATGGCGCGCATACGGAAGTTGATCCAACCGGTGGCACGGAGAGCCCGCATGCAGGCGTCGACGAGGGCATAGCCGGTTCGACCTTCCTGCCAAGCGGCGAAGTACTCGTCGTTCCAATGCGGCTCGCGCATGCCGTCAAACGCGGTGACGAGGTTTCGAAACTCAATTTGTGGTTCGTCCTCCATCTTCTGCATGAAGTGGCTGCGCCAGTGCAGACGGGCGTCGAAGGCGGCGAGGGGGCGCTTCCATTCAGGGGCTTCGGCGCTGCGGCGACGAGTAGCTTGGAGGGTTTCGCGCATTGAAATGGTTCCCCACGCCAAGTGGGCGCTGATGCGGGAGCAGGCTTCGAAGGCGGTGACCGGGCTCGACAGCTTCTTATGATAGTTGCGCCCACGCTGGTGGAGAAAGCTATCGAGAGTTTCGCGGGCGGCGAGTTCCCCGCCCTGCTGGAGGGCGGATTGATGCTGTGGAATCTCTCCGAGCGCCACTCCGGGGGGTTGCGGCAAGCCTGTGATCTCCGGCAGGATCGGCGCGGCCATCAACTTTTCCCAGGAAGCGGCCCAACCGTTGCGGGTGGCGAGTCGGCGGACGACTCCGGTGCAAGGGAGTTCCGTAAAGGGGATTCCGTGCTCTCGGGCCCACCGGCGGACAGCTCGATCACGCTGGTAGGCGAGCCAATTGGTGGTTTCCTCATGGGCCCACAGGGCGGCGATTCCGTGTTCCCGGAGTATGGCTGGGAGCACTTCGAGCGCCTCGCCGACGCGGATGACAACGGGCACGCGACGGCGGAGGTCGGCGAGGCTCTCGGCCACGAAGTTCCAATGGCGGGGGTCGGCGTCGGGGGCGGCCCACTGGGACGGTTCGTAGATATAAAGCAGGAGAACCGGGCCCCGCTGCGCCGCTTCGAAAAGCGGCGCGTGGTCCCGGTTCCTGAGGTCCCGTTTGAGCCAAACGACTTGATGCACCCTAGAACTGATACTTCAAAGCGAACTGAAGTTGCCGAGAATCCACCTTGGTTGCTCCGATCACTCCATAGTTCGGCGTCCGCAGCGTCGTGCCGGGAGGCGCGAAGATGGGATGGTTCGGAAGGTTGAAGAATTCGCTGCGGAATTCGAGACGGTGGCGTTCGGTAATGGCGAAGATTTTCGTCAACGACGCATCGAACGAGGTCAGGCCGGGGCCGGTGATGGTATTCCGCCCGGAGTTGCCGTAACGGAAGTCGGTGATGGCCGCGGGGTTCTGGCCGAGGCGATCGACGAAGGCATCCGTGTTGAAAAATCGCTGGACGGTCCGGTTGCTGATGTTGTTCGGGCTCTGGCCGGGGACCACATCCGGGGCGCAATAGCCGCCACCATTTTGGATGTTGCCGGGGCCGCAGAACGCGGTGAGGGGGAAGCCCGTTTGAATGGTAAAGATGCCACCAACCTGCCAGCCGCCGAGGACGAAGTTCGCAACGGGGTTCGAAATCGCCATCCGGCGTCCTTTGCCGAAGGGCAATTCATACAGGAACGAACCGGTAAAGCGGTGGCGGAAATCGAAAGCGGAACGACCGCGTTCGCGGCCGAGGTTGTAGTCGTCCATGGGGGTGAGCGGGTCGCCGTCGGTGGTGCGGACGCCGGAGCCGTTATCGATGGACTTACTCCAGGCATACGAACCAAGGAGGGTGAAGCCGTTGGCAAAGCGGTGCTGCAAACGGGACTGGAGCGAGTTGTAGCTCGAATGACCGGGAGCGTTCATAACCTGGAAGCCGCCGAACTTGGGGAAAGGCCGACGGGCGGTGATGTTGCCGGCTCCGGGAGGAGCGTTGTTGTAAGTCTGGAGGCGGCGGAGATGGACGCCGGTGGAACCCATGTAGTTCACTTCGAGTGACATGTTCTTCGTGAGTTCGCGCTGGACGCCAAAGCTCCACTGGGCGACGTAGGAGGTTCTTTCAGCGAACTGATTGATAAGGATGAAGGTGGGCGCGCCCTTCTGGGTGAACGGCACCTGCCAGCTTAAGTTGGGAACGACGGCATTGCCGGGTTCGTTGCGGCGGATGGTGAAGGGTGCATTGCGGACAACGTCAAAGGTAGCGTTGCCGATGTCGCGCACATAGTAGATACCGGCACCGCTGCGGATGACGGTTTTGGGATTGAGCGAATAGGCGAGGCCGAGGCGGGGACCGATGTCGTTGCGGTCTGGCATGAAAGCACCGCGACCGAAGCGGCCGTCGCGGGTGTATTTCACGTCTGCCGGCAATGGGAACTGCGGATTGCCCTGGAAGGGGTCGCCGGTTCCGGCCCGGACATACGTGGGCTCGATCGAGTTATCCCAACGGAAATCGATATTGACGATGGCGTCGTGCTTATCGTACCAGGGGGATTCGTATTCCCAGCGGAGCCCGTAGTTGAGGGTTAGCTTGGAAGTAACTTTCCAGGTGTCCTGGATATAGAGGGACATGTAATTGCTGCGCATGTTGGCGATCGGTGCGCCGACCTGGCCCTCGGTATTCGACATCGCTCCCAGCAGATAGTCCGCCATGGCGTCGCCGCTGTACTGACCGTTAAACGAGAAGCGACCGCGAGGAACGACGGCACCGATCTGATTGTAGCGGACGCGACGATATTCGCCTCCTATCTTGACTTGATGTTTGCCGCGAATCCAGGAGAAGTTGTCGGAGATCATACCGGAGGTGTTCCAGTTGACGAAAGGGCAGTCGTTGCACTCGCCGACGTTGGAGTAACCGGAAACCTGAAAGACCGGAATGCCCCAGAAGAGGGGGTTACTGCGGTCGATGTCGGGGATATTGAGTTCTTCGACGACGTTGCGGACGCCGGCGCGGGTTTGGGAGTTAGAACTCTTAAAATAATTTACGCCGAACTTGAACTCGTTGATTTTGTTGGTGCCGAAAACTTTCGTGTGGCCGAGAACGCCTTGTTGGGCGTAGATCGAGGCTACGTTACCCTGTCCGTTAATGATGGACGGAATATATTGGGGTTCGACGGTTTGAGAGAAACGGAAGAAAAAGTTGGAGCTGGGCGACTGTACCCAATCGAGCCGACCGGAGCCTTGGTTGCCGTCGCTACTGCGGCCTTCGTTGTTGATGTAGTTATTGGCGAGGCCGGTGGCTCCCGAGTTATTGGGAAGCGGGAAGAAGTCGTTAAGGACCTTTGCCGAGGTTGGCTGGATGCGGTTGGCGGGGATGATGTTATTCGGAAAGGGCACGCGTCCGGTGGAGAAGGGGTCGACGATGGCGCGACCGATATTGCCGGCGCGGAGGGCGGCGGTGGGCAGGGTGCCTAACTGAGTCAGGTCGCGACGTTCGCGGAGGCCTTCGTAATTACCCATGAAGAAGAGTTTGTCGCGAAGGATGCGACCCGCGACGGTGCCGCCGAACTGGTTCCGCTTGAAGGCGGGCTTGGGAACATTCTTCCGATCAAAGTAGTTTTTGGCGTCGAGTTTGGCGTTGCGGAGGAACTCGAAGACGGTGCCGTGGAATTCATTAGTGCCGCTCTTGGTGGTGGCGTTGACTTGGGCGATGCCGCGACCGTATTCGGCTTGGAAGATGCCGGACTCAACCTTGAACTCTTGAAGGGCGTCGATGGAGGGCAGGAAGAGGTAGGTGTTGAAGTTCGGATCGGTGTTTTCCATGCCATCGAGCGAGTAGTGATTGTAGTGAACGCGCTGACCGGCGACGTTGAGGGCGAACTGGTTGCGGGCACCGCCCATGCGCTGCTGGCCTTGCGAGGATGCGGGACCGTTGGTGGTGGCACCAGGGATGAGAGAGGCGAGTTGGAGATAGTTACGGCCGTTCAGCGGCAGTTCGACGATGCGCCGATTTTCGATAACGGTTCCGAGCGAGGTGGTTTCGCTTTCGACGACCGGCGGGGCGGCGGTGACTTCGACGGTTTCGGCGACGTTGCCGACCTGCATGGCGATATCGATCTTGGCGACTTGGCCGGTTTGAAGTTCGAGACTATTTCGGACTTGGGAGCTGAAGCCAGCTTTTTCGGCGCGAATATTATAGATACCCGGGGGTAGCGCCGGAGCGCTGTAAAGGCCGAGTTCGTTCGATTGCACCACGCGCTGGGCGTTGGTCGCAGGGTTGGTGACGGTGACCTTCGCCCCGGCGATGACGGCACCAGAAGAGTCGGAGATGGTGCCTTCAATTTCGCCAGTTGGCGTCTGGGCCAGGGCGTTGCAGGCGAGCAAGAAGACAGGAAAAAGCGAGTATGCGAGACGATTGAACATGGTCCCTCCAGTGTTGATATGGATATCAGATTTCAGGGAGATACGCAAATGGTGATTGCCGGACTAATCCTCCCTACTGGACACAGGGAATAGCCCGATAGAGATAATAGCGTATGCTCCGTACAAGCGAATTTGACTATGACTTGGTCGTGATTGGTTCCGGGCCCGGTGGGCAGCGGGCGGCGATCCAGGCCGCGAAACTGGACAAGCGCGTGGCGCTGGTCGAGAAGAAAGCGGTCGTGGGGGGAGCTTGCATCAATACCGGGACGATCCCGAGCAAAACGCTTCGCGAGGCGGTGATGCACCTATCGGGGTACCGAGAACGTGGATTTTATGGTTCGTCGTACGCGGTGAAGCAGCACATAACGATGCAGGATTTGTTGTTCCGGACGACGCATGTGATCTCGCACGAACAGGATGTTTCGCGGAATCAACTGCAGAGAAATGGCGTGGAGATGATTTCGGGCACGGCGAGTTTTGTAAACGCGAATACGCTGCGGGTGTTGCACGTGGACGGGCATGGGCACCAGGATGTTTCGACCGAGAAGATCGTGGTGGCCGTTGGGACGACAGCGACGCGGGGCGAGAATATCGATTTCGACGGGACGCAGATATTCACAAGTGATGAGATTTTGTCGCTCGACCACTTGCCAAAGACGATGGCGATTGTGGGTGCCGGGGTGATTGGGACGGAGTACACGACGATTTTTTCGACGCTGGGAGTGCGTGTGACGCTGATCGATAAGCGTCCGATCCTGCTTGATTTTGTCGACAATGAGATCGCCGATTCGCTCGCGTATCACATGCGGGAGAATCGGGTGACGCTGCGGTTGGGAGAGGACGTTTCGGGCATCGACAAGACGGAAGACGAACACGGCAAAAAGGTGAAGATTCATCTCAGCAGCGGTAAGCAGGTCGTGACCGAGAAGTTGCTGTACAGCGTCGGGCGCACGGGGAATACGGACCGACTAAACCTGGAAGGGGCGGGGCTCCAATCCGATGAACGGGGACGAATAAAGGTGAACCAGCACTATCAGACGGTGGTGCCGAACATATATGCCGTGGGCGACGTGATTGGGTTTCCGAGTTTGGCGTCGACCTCAATGGAGCAGGGGCGCTTGGCGGCGTGTCATGCGTTTGGAATTCCGGCGACGAGCGTTCCATCGTTATTTCCTTACGGCATTTATACGATTCCCGAGATTTCAATGGTGGGCCGAAGCGAAGAGGAGTTGACGCAGGCCAACATTCCTTACGAAATTGGGAAAGCGCGCTACCGGGAGATCGCACGAGGGCAGATTATCGGCGATACGAGCGGCATTCTGAAGTTGATCTTCCATCAGGACACGCGGCAACTGCTCGGGGTCCATATTATGGGTGAAGGGGCGAGTGAACTGATCCATATCGGCCAGGCGGTGCTGAGCTTCGGAGGGTCGATCGACTACTTCATCAACACGGTGTTCAACTATCCGACGTTGGCCGAGTGCTACAAAGTGGCGGCTTTTGACGGCATCAATCGCTTGGGACTCTAGGCGCCTGGGACTCTAGCGGCACGAGCGACGTGATACTTTATTAATAAGGTCGTGCAGCTTCCGTGATTCGAACCATTGGGTTGATGATTTTCGCCTCCGTCGCCTTATTTGGACTCGATCCAGACCCGGTTTTCGTGTTCGTACGGAAGAATTGCGTCGCCTGCCACAACAAGTCCGTCACGAATGGAGATGTGAATCTCGCGGCCCTGGATACGGCCGAGTCATTTGACGCCGCGAGGGATACTTGGGAGCGGGTGGTTGCCAAGATAAAAATGGGCGAGATGCCGCCACCTGGGTTCCCCAAGCCGGCGGCAGCCGATGTGAACTCGGTGGCTTCCGTGCTCGAGACCGAGTTTGCGCGCCAGGATCGCGTGGCGAAGCCGGACCCAGGGCGGATTACCGCCCGAAGGCTGAACAAGACCGAGTACAACAACACGATCCGTGACTTGCTAGCAGTGGATATTCGGCCAGCCGAGAATTTTCCGAACGATGAGGCAGCCTTTGGTTTTGACAACATCGCCGATGCCCTGTCGCTTTCGCCGGTGCTGCTCGAAAAATACCTTTATGCAGCCGAGCAGGCGGTTCGGACGGCCGTTTTCGGAGCTGCGAAGCTAAAGCCTGCATCGGCCCACTACTCGGCACCGGTTCGAATTCCGGTTCTTCCTAAAGATCTGCATCATTATGACGAGTCGGGCTTGTCGCTGCATCACGCCTTCCATGTTCTGCATCGGTTTCCGGTGGATGGCGAGTATAGCTTCCGACTGGTGATGAACGGCCATCGGCCGGACCAGACGATGCCCGTGACACCGGCTTTTTACATTGATAGCAAGCTTATTCAGTCCTTCGAATACGATGGGACTGACCTGGAAGGCCAAGTGCTGGAAGTTCGCGCTAAGATGACGGCGGGCGAACACCTTTTAAGCGCGACGTATCTGAAGAACTATCACGGACTACCGCCGAAGTATAACGGCCCGGAGCCGTCCCAGCGCAAAGATTTCATGAAGCTCTCGGGGGCGCGGGGCAAGTTGACACCTGCCGATGAGGAATTGCTCAAGAAGTACGGGACGAAGATTAAGCTGGACCGGGTGGAAGTCCGGGTGGATAACCGCTACGAGTCGATCGACATTGGTGGGCCGTTCACACAGGCGGAGGGGCCGTCGGTCGCGAGTCAGCGCGCAGTCTTTGTGTGCTCGCAACAAACTCCAGCGTGCGCTCAGACGATTATTTCCAGTTTTACGCGGAAGGCCTTTCGGCGGCCGGTTACGATGGCGGAGGTCGCTCCATATTTGAAGCTGTACGCTTTGGCGCGTCGGCATGGGGATAGCCATGCGGAGGGAGTCGCAACGGCGTTACAGGGGATTCTCGTTTCGCCTCACTTTCTCTTCCGGGTGGAGCGCGACCGGGGACCGAAGGGGAAGCAGCCATTCGCCGAGGTTAGCAATCACGAGTTGGCTTCGCGACTTTCCTACTTTCTTTGGAGCAGCATGCCGGACGAGGCGTTGGCGGCGGCGGCAAACAAGGGCACATTGCGACAACCGGCGGTGCTAGCGGCGCAGGTACAACGGATGCTGCGGGACCCGAAGGCGACCGCGCTGGTCGAAAATTTCACGGGGCAGTGGTTGCAGTATCGCAACGTCGACGTTATGAAGCCGGATATCGAAAAATTTCCAGATTTCGACGAGAGTTTGCGATCTTCGATGAAGCGGGAGACCGAACTATTTCTGGAAAACTTGATTCGCCAAGACGGCAGCGTGACGGAGATTCTGGACGCCAAGCACAGCTATTTGAACGAGCGACTGGCGCGGTTCTACGGCGTACCCGGGGTGACGGGGCCGGAGTTTCGACGGGTGGACATGTCGAAGACGAATCGCGGCGGGGGAATTCTGGCGCACGGGAGTATGTTGACGATTTCTTCGTACTCGACTCGGACCTCTCCCGTGCTGCGCGGAAAATGGATCATGGAGAACTTGCTAAACGCACCGCCGCCGCCTCCTCCCCCGGCTGTGCCGGCGCTGGACGATACGCATGTTGGAAAGTCGGCCTCGCTGCGGCAGCAGATGGAGGCGCATCGGAAGAATCCGGCTTGCGCCAGTTGCCACTCGCGAATGGACCCGCTGGGGTTTGGTCTTGAGAACTTTGATGCGGTGGGGGCGTGGCGGACGAAAGATGGCGATTTCCCGATTGATCCATCCGGGGTGCTGCCGAGCGGGAAGAGTTTCCAGGGACCAGACGAATTGAAAACACTGCTGAAGGAAGACCGGGCCGCGTTCGTGCGCGGGATGACCGAGAAGTTGCTGACCTACTCGCTGGGCCGGGGTTTGGAGCGGTATGATAAGCCGGTGGTCGCCGGAATCGCGACGAAGCTGTCGACCCGTAACTACCGGTTTTCGGCGCTCGTCTTAGAGATAGTGAACAGTCTGCCGTTTCAAATGCGCCGCGCCGTGACGCCCGCGTCGGCCACAGGAGCCAAATCCGAATGACGATTCTTACCGGAAAGTATGTTTCCCGCCGTATGCTTTTGCGTGGGGTTGGGGCGGTGATCGGACTTCCGTTGTTGGATGCGATGCGTCCGGCCTTGGCGGCTCCAGCGCGGGTGACAAAGTCGGCTAGCCGGATCGCGGTGGTGTACGTGCCGAACGGTATCATCATGAAGGATTGGCAGTTGGCGAAGATGGGTAGCGATTTTGAGTTCACGCGGATTTTAAAGCCGCTGGAGCGGTTTAGGGAAGACCTCGTGGTGGTTTCGGGCCTTTCCAACCACGCGGCGGTTAAGGCAAAAGGTGGTGGACACGCCAAGGCTTCTGGAAGTTTTTTGTCGGGCGCGATTCCAAAATATACCGCCGGGGCTGACGTTCATTCGGGAACGACGTTTGATCAAATCGCAGCGGTTCGATTTGCGCCCGAGACACGGGTTCCGTCACTGCAGTTGGGCTGCGAAGACGCGCGGATGATCGGCAATTGCGATACCGGATCGAGTTGCGCTTACACGAATTCGATTTCATGGAAGAATCCGGACTCCCCGATGGCGGTAGAGGTGAACCCGCGATCAGTGTTCGAACGGCTGTTCGGGACGGTGGACCCGAGTCTGGATGCGGCGACCAAGGCCCGGAGAGCGCTCTATAAGAAGAGCATTTTGGACCTCACGCGCCAGGATACCCAGTCGCTGGTCTCGACGCTGGGGTCGGTTGACCGGCGAAAAATGGACGAGTATTTGACCGCGATTCGCGAGGTGGAGACGCGGATCGCGAAAGCCGAGAAGGATCCCGAGATTCCGACCGGCGAGAAGCCGTCGGGGATTCCGTTCTCCTATACCGAGTACGTGAAGTTGATGTTCGACTTACAAACGATCGCGTTTCAGTCGGATTTGACGCGGGTTTCGACGATGATGATGGGTCGGGAGGGGAGCGTCCGGGTGTATCCGGAGATCGGGGTGCCGGATCCGCATCATCCGCTGACGCACCACCGGAACCTGCCTGATTTCATCGAGAAAGTGACGAAGATAAACGTCCACCACGTAGACCTGTTTGGCTATTTCCTGGAAAAATTGAAGGCGACGAGCGACGGCGACGGGAGCTTGCTGGATCATTCGACGATCCTTTATGCCGCGGCGATCAGCGACGCTGCAGGAGTTACTCGGTTTTCTGTATGCGGAGTGCTGCACCCGTTCAAGTGACGTAGAGCCAACAGAATTTGTTGC
>JANODS010000375.1:0-1254 GCA_031412835.1 Acidobacteriota bacterium
GCCTCCCCACCCGTCCCATCGTCACGGACAAGAATAATTTCATGCCCCGCCTCGGCCTCGCTTACCGGCTTGGGTCCAAAACCGTGATCCGCGCCGGCGTCGGCATCTTCAGCCTCCTCAACACCGGCGGAGCCACCCTCAACGGCATCATGAGCACCGTCCCCTTCTTTGTCCAAGCCAACCTCCTTTCCAGCTCCACCACTCCCACTCTCGTCGCCTCCAACCTCTTCCCCACCGCCGCCCAAGCCGCCGGCTCCATCGGCTCCCACAACGACCTCCAACGCCGCGATGGCTACATGTACTCTTACAACTTCAACATCCAACACCAACTAAGTCCAACACTCCTCCTCGAGACCGGCTACATGGGCAACACCGGCCACAAGCAGGTTGGAGCCGTCTATGCGAACCAGCCTCGACTCCCCGCCAACCCCGCCGCCCCCGAGCCCTTCGCCGCTCGCGTCCCTTATCCGCTCGCCCTCCCCACCTTCACCGAAACGACTAACTACCAGTGGTCTAACTACAACGCCTGGTTCATCAAAATCGAACAGCGCCTTTGGCACGGCCTCAGCCTCACCAGCCACTACACTTGGGCCAAAATGATCGACGTCGCCGGCCCCGGACAAAACATGTATAACCGCCGCGCCGAACGCGGCCGTTCCGACACCGACGTCCGTCACAATTTCATCGCCGGCTACGTCTACGACCTGCCCGCCGGCAAAGGTCGCGGACTCAATATCCAAAACCCCGCCCTCGACGCCATCCTCGGCGGCTGGCAAATCAACGGCATCGCCAACATGCGCACCGGCGCGCCGTATACGATTGCCACCGTCGGCGACATCGCCAACGTCGCCACCGGCGGCCAGCGCGCCAGCACGACTGGCATCACTCCCACCAAGCTCGACCCCCGCACGACCGGGCTCCTCGCCCTTGATCGCGCCGCGTACGCCCTCCCCGCTCGCGGCACCTTCGGAACCCTCTCCCGCAACACCCAGCCCGGCTTCGGCATCAACAACTGGGATATGTCCATGGCCAAGAATTTCGGCCTACCTTTCCTCGGCGAAAGCGGCCGCCTCCAGCTTCGCTTCGAGTGGTTCAACGTCTTCAAGAAGGTCGACGTCACCCTCACCACGCACGACGCCAAGGGCGTGACCGAGCTCGACGTGCGGCTCGCGCGCCACATGGACTTCATCGCCGGGGCGATCGTGAAGTCCCCCGCCCTCCGCTGGTCCTAACGAGCCTCCGCTCAGAAGTTGC
>JANODS010000376.1:0-2512 GCA_031412835.1 Acidobacteriota bacterium
GGCCCCGCATGAGTCAGCATCGTACCCGCCGCCTCTCGCGTAATCATCGACCCAATCACATTACAAATCGCCAGCGTCTTCGACCCCTTCTGCTTGGCCTCCCGCTGCGCCGCAATCGTATCCGCCGTCTCGCCAGACTGCGAAATCACGATCGTCAACGTGTCGCTGTCTACAATCGGATCCCGATACCGAAACTCACTCCCGTAGTCCACCTCCACCGGCACCCGCGCCAGCTTCTCAATCATGAACTTGCCCGCCAACGCCGCGTGCCAACTCGTCCCGCAAGCGATAATCCGGATCTGCCGAAACCGCCGAAACTCATCCGGGGAAATCGCGATCTCCTCCAGAAACACCTTCCCCGTCTCCTGACTGATCCGACCCAACAGAGTATCCCGCACCGCCCGCGGCTGCTCATAGATCTCCTTCAGCATGAAGTGCTTATAGCCGCCCTTCTCGGCCATAATCGGGTCCCACAAAATATGGGTCACCTGCCGCGTCACCGGCACCCCTTCAAAGTCCGCCAGCATCACCCCGTCCTTCGTCACCACCGCAATGTCCCCGTCGTCCAGGAAGAACATATCCCGCGTATGGCTCAAAATCGCCGGCACGTCCGACGCCACGAAATACTCCCCTTCCCCCAACCCAATCACCACCGGAGGACCATTCCGCGCCGCCACGATCTTACCCGGCTCGCTCACCGCCATCACCGCCAACGCAAACACCCCGTTCAGCCGCTTCACCGCCTGCCGCACCGCCGTCTCCAGATTCCCGTCCAGATACAACTCTACTAAGTGAGCCACAATCTCGGTATCGGTCTCGGTCACAAACACATGCCCAATCGCCTCTAACTCCCGCCGCAAATCCAGGTAGTTCTCGACGATTCCGTTATGCACCAGCACCACATTCCGCTTCGGCCCCGTATGCGGATGCGCGTTCTCTTCGGTCGGCCGCCCGTGCGTCGCCCAGCGCGTATGGCCAATCCCGTACTCGCCCTCCACCGGAGTCATCCGCACCGCCTCCTCCAAATTATGCAGCTTCCCGGAAGCCCGCCGAATCAGTAACTCCCCCGCGGAATTCACGACGGCAATCCCTGCGGAATCATACCCCCTATACTCGAGCCGCTTCAGCCCGTCCAGTAACACCGGCACGGTCTTCTTATTCCCGATATACCCAACAATTCCGCACATATTACCGACTAGCTCCCAAACTCGATCCGATAATCTTCGATCACCGGGTTAGCCAAAACCTCAGCCGCAATCTGCTCAATCTCTGGCCGAACCGCTTCTAAATCCGACCCCTCCGCCAAGGTCAGTTCAAAATATTTCCCCTGCCGTACATCGACAATCGCGGCATGACCCATGCCCCGCAGCGCCTGGGTTACTGTCTTGCCCTGCGCATCCAGGACGGTCTTCTTCAAGGTGACGTATACGTAAGCCTTCATAGGTCCTCCCATTGTATCGGGTGCGGCCACCGAAAACGTTACACTAAGCGGAGATTCCCTATGCTTCGCCTCCTCACCCTCTCCCTTTGCGCCGCCACCCTCGCCGCCCAAACCTTCAACGCCCGCCTCACCGGCATCATCACAGACCCCGCCCAAGCCGCCATTCCCAACGCCACCGTCACCGCCCTCGCCGTCGCCACCCAAACTAAAAAGGTCGCCACCACGGACTCCACCGGCACATTCAACATCCCCCTTCTCCTCCCCGGCATCTACGAAGTCACCGTCACCGCCCCCGGCCTCCAATCCCAAGTCCGCCGCGAAATCCGCCTCGAAATCAACCAAACCGCCACCCTCAACTTCTCCCTCGCCCTGGCCCAAACCACCACCTCCGTCGACGTCACCGCCGAACTCCCCCTCCTTCAATCGGAAACCTCCTCCGTCGGCGCCACCATCGAAGGCAAGCTCATCGAGCAGTACCCGCTCATCGAGCGCAACGTCATGGGCATGCTCCGCAGCCTCCCCGGCGTCATCGCCGCCTCCGGCGTCGGCGCCTCCCGCAGCGGCCGTAACGTCTTCGATTCCAACTTCTCCGTCGGCGGCGGACGCACCTCCACCAACGAAGTCCTCCTCGACGGAGCCCCCAACACCATCGGCGACTTCAACGGCGTCGTCATCGTCCCTGCCGTCGACTCCGTCCAGGAGTTCCGCCTCGAAACCAACTCCTACTCCGCCGAATTCGGCCGCTCCGGTGGCGGTGCCGTCAACATTGTTACTAAGTCCGGCACCAACCACCTCCACGGCTCCACTTACTACTACCACCAGAACACCGTCTTCAACGCCAATAGCTTCGCCAACAACCGCTTCGGCAACCCGCGCCCCATCGTCAAACGCAACCAATACGGCCTCACCCTCGGCGGACCCGTCCGTAAAAACAAAACCTTCTTCTTTTTCAGCTTCGAAGGCCGCCGCGAACGCGACCCCATCCAAGGCCTCTTCACCGTCCCCACCGCCCTCGAACGCTCCGGCGACTTCTCCCAATCGCTCCGCCTCATCGCCGGCGCCCCCACCCTC
>JANODS010000377.1:0-2796 GCA_031412835.1 Acidobacteriota bacterium
GCGCCGCCTCCTCCTCCCGGTTCCGCCCCGGAACCTTCGTCTCCAGCGCCCGCAACATCCGCCCCGCCGCCTCCGCCACCTCTTCCACCCCTCTTTCAAAAGCCCCTTCATTCACCTTCGACGGCTTCACCGTCCCACTAATCTTCCGCACAAATTGCAACGCCGCCGCCCGAATCTCCTCGTCGGTAGTCGGCGGGTCCAGCGGAAACAAAGTTTTGATATTTCGACACATAACTCGTGATCGATTCTACTCCCCCAACGCGCCCTTCTGAGTGACCACCGCAATACAAGGAAACCAACATGAACAGAAGACTCTCCCTCCTCGCCCTCACCGCCGGCTTCGCCAGCCTCGCCTCTGCTCAGGCCACCCCGGAAGCCGACTCCATCCTCGGCGTCCTCCAGACCAGCCTCCAAACCAAGAAAGGCGTCACCCTTCACATCAAGGGCCAGACCATCCCCTTGATCGTCACCGCCATCGGCACCCACTTCGTCGAAGGCCGCAGCCAGCAATCTTCAAAGATCGCTGTCCGCCTCGCCTCCATCGATGCCGCCGTCCTCGCCTAAGCCTCATCTCTATAGGCGAAATACGCCCCGCAGTGAAGACAGCAAAGAAACGTACGCCGTAGGTTCACTGTCTTTCCCTAGGTTCGGCAACTCCGCCAGCACCGCGTTAGGGACATCGTCCAGCGTCCCCGTATCGGTAATCTCCGCCCTAAACTGTTTGGCCGCGGAACCATCCGCCACGCACCACGGGCACAAGCATCCGGAGAGGTAGTGGAACCTCTCCGAATATGCCGGACCCGTGTAGATATACCCGCGGATCCGGTTGCAACACAGACACGGCTGGTCTGGATTCGCGTCGACGCTCCCGGTCGCCACCGGGTCTGGATGATACTTCGTGATCGGCAGATCCATCCAGCGGCCTCCTACTTGAAGGTTGCCGTCGCCTTACCCTTCTTGTAAAACAATGTCACCTCGCTGATCTCCAGCAGGTTGAGATCATACCAGATGTACTCGTCCCCGTCCTCGTCTTCCACGCGGAGATCCCAAACCTTGGCCTTCTCCTTCCGCTTGAAAACGATCTCTACTTTCTCCCCATCCCCCAAGGTATCCTTGCCCAGAATGTCATCGCCCCAATCTTTCGAGTTGTGCGGCGTGATCTGCACCTCGTCAATCGCGAAGCCAGTCCGGTTCACCAACCAAAAATCCTGCTCGCCCGCCAACATTGTGGCTGGGGCCAAACCCAAAGCGCTACCCAGCGCCAAAAACTTTCTTCTATTCAAAATCCAAATCTCCCTTCGGCTATTATCGACCCAAACGCACAAGCATGGGGCCAGAAATCCCCGTCGTTAATTAGATTCTAACCATCCGTTCCCGTCACTCGCTCCAACCGTGGTCCTCCGCGGCGTCCGCCGCGTCGCCAAGTGACACCAAATCCTCGCTCGCGAACGGCAAATCGAAGTGGCGACTCCCCTCCCCTCTCGGCTGTGAAGTTGGCTTCCGACGCACGGTCTTTGATCACCATCACGGCCACCGGCACCGAGCTGTATCTATCCACCAACACCGAACTCTTCCACCACTCTGCCTGCCACTCGCCGCACGGCGCTACGATCCGAACAACGCTGGAGACCTGCCGGAGCGCTGGGGAAGGGAAGGGAACTGGTCCCGCGGGATGGCAAGCTCTGCGCATCACTTTGAAGCACGACGCCGTAGCCGTCGGCAGCCTTGGCAAGGTCTCGAAACTGGCTCGGCCCCAAGCCGCGTCCCTCAGCCCAACTCACGGACTAGGCCAAAAGCTGCTCGGCATTCAGCCACGGTAAACGGTCGTTCGAATCATGACGTTACAGAGCTGTGTCCGTCAGGAATCGGTCTCTTGCTACGGGCTCTTAGAGAGCCGGAACAACCTCCGGAACCCATGGCAGAGCTTCGGCACAGCCGGTGTGGCCACAACCACAAAGAATGTCCACCGTCTCGCCTTGACCCTCGCAAAAGGTGCTGCAAAAATTGCTATCGTTCACCGCACGGCATTGGCAACTGGGATGAGCGCACTTATCATTGCTTTCATTCATCGGGATAATCTCCTAATACGAAAGAGAAGCCGATCCTCCGGAATGTTACCGGTAATTTTCTCACCACCCAACCACCCGCCGCCGCCATTCCAGCACACTACTCATATCCAACCGCGACCCCACAAAATCAATCTGTTTCACTTCCCCCTTAGTCTTCTCCCTCTCCAGCACGCTCGAAATCTCCATCCACCGCACGTCCGCAAACTCCATCCGATCCTTCCCCCGCCGCGGCTGATCGGCATCTTCGGCGAAAGTGCCAATCACCAACATCACCGGAAAAAGTCAGCAGAGGCTGCGGTAGACAAGAAGGCCGGTAACGCGGCTGGAGCGAAGGGTCGCCCAGCCGACTAAAGATGTCCGCGCCCGCCCGAAATGCCTCGGCAGGTAATATCCGCCCAGCCAATCGAAAGGTGCCTGAATCAGCATGTAGACCGCTGTCAGCATCAACAAATCCACCACTCGCGATCTGGAAGCTACCGGCCCCTGCCACTGCTACCAGATCCCGGCCATCGAAATCACCATCCATGTTCCCACTCCGGTTATCCCCAATCAAAGCCGGCTCCGCGCGTAGGTCAGATCAAAACAGATGCCCCCACCGTTGTCCCCGGACGTGGAATTTCCCCAACAACCCTCTCGGCAACTGCTGCATAATTCACCAGTCGCCACCTCGCTCGTCTTTTTCAACTGCAAGGAAGGAACAGCGCCACGGGACAGCCCCCGGACGCCG
>JANODS010000378.1:0-3600 GCA_031412835.1 Acidobacteriota bacterium
TCTTCGAGGATGTCCCAGACTACCGGATCCTGCTGTTCGACCAGTTCTTTGGCTTGCTTGATGGTGGTGCAGTGACCACGCTGTTCGAGGCGGTGATAGATGAACGGCTTGAAGAGTTCAAGCGCCATCTTCTTCGGGAGACCGCACTGGTGAAGCTTCAGTTCGGGGCCGACGACGATGACCGAACGGCCAGAGTAGTCGACGCGCTTGCCGAGGAGGTTTTGACGGAAGCGGCCCTGTTTCCCTTTAAGGGTGTCGGAGAGCGACTTGAGGGGACGGTTGTTGGCGCCACGGAGAACGCGCCCACGGCGGCCGTTGTCAAAAAGGGCGTCGACAGCTTCCTGCAACATGCGCTTTTCGTTGCGCACGATGACGTCGGGAGCGTGTAGTTCGATGAGCTTCTTCAACCGGTTGTTGCGGTTGATGACGCGGCGATACAGGTCATTAAGGTCGGAAGTCGCGAAGCGGCCACCGTCGAGAGGTACGAGGGGGCGGAGTTCGGGCGGGATGACGGGGAGGACATCCAGAATCATCCATTCCGGCTTGTTCGACGATTTGCGGAAGCTTTCGCAGACGCGGAGGCGCTTGGCGAATTTGAGCTTTTTCTGCTGCGATTGCTCGGTTTTCATCCGTTCGCGGATCTCTTTCGAGAGCGATTCGGTGTCGACCTTTTTGAGCAGTTCTTTGATGCCTTCGGCACCCATCATGGCGACGAACTTACCGGGGAACTCGGTATCGAGTTGGCGTTTGCGTTCGTCGGAGATGACTTCGGCTTGGTTGAGACCGGTGTCTTTATCGGCTTCGACGATGACGAACGCTTCAAAGTAGAGAACGCGTTCGAGTTCGCGAAGAGTGATATCGAGTAGGTAACCGATGCGGGACGGGAGGCCCTTGAAGAACCAGACGTGGGAGCAGGGGCTGGCGAGTTCGATATGGCCGAGGCGTTCGCGACGGACCCGGGAGAGAGTAACTTCGACGCCGCACTTATCGCAGATGACTCCGCGATGCTTCATTCGTTTGTACTTACCGCAGAGGCATTCCCAGTCGGCGATCGGGCCAAAAATGCGGGCGCAGAAGAGGCCGTCGCGTTCGGGTTTGAAGGTACGGTAGTTAATGGTCTCGGGCTTGGTAACTTCGCCGTGGGACCAGTTCCGAATCTTATTCGGAGAGGCCAGACTGATGCGGATCGAGTCAAAATCCGCAATCAGATTTGCACGTTCGTATGGGGAGGATCGATACATGGCTTAGGCTCCTGGGTTAGTCGGCGGCGAGGGCCGTGTCAGAAATGCTCTGTTGCTTCTTCATCAGTTCGACGTCGAGACAGAGGGATTGGAGTTCGCGGATGAGGACGTTAAAGCTTTCGGGCACGCCGGGTTCAGCGGCGGCTTCGCCTTTGACGATCGCCTCGTAGATCTTGGCGCGACCGTAAACGTCGTCGGATTTGGCGGTGAGCAGTTCCTGGAGGACGTAAGCGGCGCCGTAAGCTTCGAGCGCCCAGACTTCCATTTCGCCGAAGCGCTGGCCGCCGAACTGCGCCTTTCCGCCCAGCGGCTGCTGGGTGATGAGGGAGTACGGTCCGATGCTCCGGGCGTGGATTTTGTCGTCAACCAAGTGAGACAGCTTCAACATGTAGATACAGCCAACGGTGACCGGCTGTTCGAAGGGGATGCCGGTCATGCCATCGACGAGCTGGATTTTACCGGAGCTGGGGAGCTCGGCTTCGGCCAACTGCGTCTTGATGTTGGCTTCGGTGGCTCCATCGAAAACGGGGGTGGCGTAGTGACGTTTGAGCGTCATGCCGGCCCAACCGAGATGGGTTTCGAGAATCTGACCCACGTTCATACGGGAAGGAACGCCGAGCGGGTTGAGAATGATCTCGACGGGCTGACCGGTGGGAAGATAGGGCATATCTTCTTCCGGCACGATCCGCGAGATGACACCCTTGTTGCCATGTCGACCGGCCATCTTGTCGCCGACCGAGAGCTTGCGCTTCATGGCAACATAGACTTTTACGGTACGGATGACGCCCGGGGGGAGTTCGTCGCCCTTTTTGAGTTTGGCCGACTTCTCTTCGGTGATTTTTTCGAGAACGGCGATTTGACGCGAAGTCATCTCTTCGATTTCGTCGATCGCTTCGTTCAAGCGGGGATCGCGGTCCTTCAGGCGCATGCGCTTAAGGTCGCGACCGCGCATCTTTTCGATCAGATCGCGCGAGAGGACGCTATCTTTCGAGAGCAGTTTGCGGTTGGTCTTTTCATCGTGGAGGTCGGCCAGGACGATGTGGCCGTCGAACATCTTCGAGAGGCGCTTGGCGCGTTCGTCGGAGAGGATGCGCTTTTCGTCGTCCAAATTGCGGTGGAGACGGGCGATGTGTTCTTCGAGAATTTGCTTGGAGCGTTCGTCGAGTTCGGTGCCCTTGCGGGAGAAGATTTTGCAATCGACGACGACGCCTTCGATGCCGGGGGGGCAGTAGAATGACGCGTCTTTGACGTCGCCGGCTTTCTCGCCGAAGATGGCCCGGAGGAGCTTTTCTTCAGGGGTGAGCTGGGTTTCGCCCTTGGGGGTGACCTTGCCGATCAAGATATCGCCGGGCTTGACGGAAGCACCGATGCGGATGACGCCGGAGTCGTCGAGATTGCGGAGAGCAGCCTCGGGGACGTTCGGGATATCGCGGGTGATTTCTTCTGGTCCTAGCTTTGTATCGCGCGCTTCGATTTCGAACTCTTCAATATGGACGGAGGTGTAGTAGTCCTCTTTCACCAGCTTTTCGCTGATGATGATGGCGTCTTCGAAGTTGTAACCGCGCCAGGGCATGAAGGCGACGAGGACGTTTCGGCCGAGGGCCAATTCGCCCTGATCGGTACACGGACCGTCGGCGAGCACATCACCCTTTTTCACGCGGCGGCCGACCTGAACGATGGGCTTTTGCGTGATACAGGTGTTCTGATTCGAGCGTTTGAACTTCGTGAGGGTGTAAATGTCCGCGCCAACTTCGCGGGACATTTGTCCTTCGTGAGCGGCGGAACCATCAACACGGACGATGACGCGTTCGGAGTCGACCGAGTCGACGATGCCGGAGCGCTTACAGATGATGACAGCGCCGGAGTCGCGAGCGGTGACCATTTCCATGCCGGTGCCGACATATGGGGCGTCGGCGCGGAGGAGCGGAACGGCTTGGCGCTGCATGTTCGAACCCATCAGGGCGCGATTCGCGTCGTCGTTCTCAAGGAACGGGATGAGCGAGGCCGCGACGGAGACCAGCTGTTTGGGGCTAACGTCCATGAACTGGATCTCGTCCCGGTGCAGGAGGGCGAAGTTGCCAGCCTGACGGGCGTTGACGAGCTCGTCGACGATGTTACCGGCTTCGTCTAACTTGATGTTAGCCTGGGCGACGATGTACTTATCTTCTTCCCAAGCGGAAAGATAGTCGCAATGGGCTTCGAGTTCGGCGGGATGTTTGTTTTTGCCAACCTTTGAATTGGCGGTTTCGGCGGCTCCCCGGAGGAGAACCTGGCCGACTTTATAGTCCGTATCGCCGGGGTTGAGAACCTTGACTTCGTCGATGACGACACCGGCGACGACGCGACGATAGGGGCTTTC
>JANODS010000379.1:0-1682 GCA_031412835.1 Acidobacteriota bacterium
CGGCGAAATCGAACAGCGAACCGGCGTCCGCTTCCCGGCCGTCCTGAAAACAGCCGACCACTTTGGCGAAGCCCTAGCCGCCCGCCCCGAACTCTTCGACGATCGCGAACCCATCGCCCGGATCGAAGACATCGCCTGGTAGTCCGTACCTGTTCAGCTGCACCGGTTCCTCACGTTCTCGTGGGGAACCAGCAGGAGGCGGAGACTGGAACGTGAATCTGCCCTTCGACACTTTCGAGTGGGAGTGGCGAAATGAAAAATTCGGGCTAGGATGGTCGCTGTGGAAATCCCGGAAGCACTTGTCGCCATTCTTGGGGCGGCAACGCCACAGCAACTGTCCCGCCAAGTCTTGGAAACCGTCGTGTTAGAAGCGTACCGAACCGATAGGATCGGTGGTCCTCCGGCTGCGGATGTTCTCGGTTATTCCCGAATGAGCTGGGAGCAGTTCTTGGAAGATCATCGCTTCTTGGAAAAGGCTTACGGGGTAGAAGACCTCGACCGAGACGCAGCGACCGCTAGTTCTACCCGGCCAAGAGAGAGATTGAAGCGGAATGCTGCAGATCGCTGACCCGCCACTGATGCATCTCGTTACCGCCTCGTAGCGCGGTCCACATCCCCAAATCGGACCGACGAATCCACCGAATACCCCCGCGTCGTCTCCGCCTCCCATCGCAACGCCCGAATCACCAACTCCCCGCCGGTTCCTTTCAGCACGATCTCGCTGCTCCCGTCCCGCGAGAGAGGCGCTATTACACCAAATGGAGCCACTGAACATAGCTGGTTGACGTGCAGATCACCGTCGTCTGATCAGCGACGACTGTCCAACTCCCTCGCGAATAGCAGATCTCCACTTCGGCCGACTCGCCGCTGGCGTTCAGCAGAAGCACGATCCGCCCCGGCATCCCGTCTACCACACTCTCAATCTGCGGATTGCGTATGCGATAGGACACCGTCTGCATCGTCGTCCGCAACTGATCACCGGCCAAGCACTCCGTCTTCCCGCTCACCGCCAAGGCCGGGCGATCCGCCCCCTTCGCCAGCTCCTCCAGAACTCGAACCCATCCCATCACCCCCTCCATCTCCGCATGTCGCAACGTCAGGCTGAGCCTTTGCCGCGGCGCGAGCCTACGACGCTCGATTCCGTCCGATCACCCAAGTTCCGCAGCTCGACCGTCGACCAGCACAGCCGACCATAAGCCAAAGGCGCAAGCACAGAAATGACACTCCGAGTCGTCGACGGAGCCGCCGCCAAACCGCCAGCCAACAGGAAAAGCGAACTCACAGCGCAACGGAGTAGAAGTCTTCGGTGGATCCACACACGGAATTGTGTCGCCACGCTCGCGTTCCTCTCAAGCGTCCTCGAGGTGACCAATCTCAAACGGCGCAATTGCCTCCGGCCCGTAAATACTGTAAACTGAATGCCGTGAAGACGACAATCGAAATCCCGGATCAACTGGCCGATGACGCGAAGCTGTACGCGGCCCAGCACGGGCTCAGTCTACGCGAAGTCCATGAAAGGGCCTTGCGGATGTTGCTTTTCCCGACATCTAAAACGAAAACCGGCTTCAAACTGAAAACCATCGTGACCCACGGGGAGGGGCTCCAAGTCGCGAATGATTGGGGCACGATTCGGGATCTCATTTACCCGGTACCCGGAGAATGATCGCCGTCGACACGCAGAT
>JANODS010000380.1:0-1409 GCA_031412835.1 Acidobacteriota bacterium
TGCCGCCAACCCCGCCCTCCAAGCCAAGCTTGGCGATCTCGAACGATTTTGTTTAAAACAAGTTTGCGAGATTTTGTGCGTCTCCTCCGTCACCGCCCAAGCCCTCGGCCGCCCCAACATCACCGTCATCCCCAACGCCGCCGCCGACCACTTCTTCGCCCCCGCCGCCCCCTGCCCCATCGCCGAACTCAACTCCGGCCGCTGGTTCGGATACATCGGCGGCCTCCAACCCTGGCAAGGCGTCGAGCCCCTCCTCGAAGCCTACCGCCGCCTCGCCCCCGACGTCCCCGATATCCGCCTCGTCCTCCTCAGCGAAGGCAGGCCTCCCCGCAAGCTCCCCGACCGCGTCCTCTTCGCAGGACCCGTCCCCCACTCCGCCCTCCCCGCCGTCCTCCGCCGCCTCGAATTCACCGTCGCCCCCTTGCTCGAAACCGCCCGCAACACCGTCCAGGGTTGCTGCCCCGTCAAGATGGTCGAAAGCATGGCCGCCGGCGTCCCCGTCCTCGCCTCCAATCTCGCCGTCTGCCGCGAGTGGCTCCTCGACGGCTCGGAAGGCCTCCTCGTCGAACCCGGCGACCGCCGCGCCTGGACCCAAGCGCTATATAGCACTATCACCAACCCCCAACCCTGGGGACCCGCCGCCCGGCTGCGCGCCCAACGCGATTTCAGCTATCCTCATGTTCATCGCCAATTGCAGACCGTCTTTCGAAGAGCCCTATGGAACTAGCCCAGCTATCCCCCGCCGCCCAGAACGCCGCCCTCGCCAAAGCCATCACCGGCGACTGGGACTACCCCGGTTTCGATCAACTCCTCAAGGAACTAATCGCCTTTGACCAAACGATGGATGCCCGTGTCAAGCGCCAGTTGATCTGGATGATCATCTCGATCATCGTCTGCTTTTTCGCCTTCCTCACCATGCTCTTCCTATTTGGCGAGCCAAACTACACCTATATCGGCGTCGCCGGCTTCGTCGGAGCCCTCGCCAACATGATCTGGAGCATCATGCGATGGCGCAAATCAAGGAAGCTCGCCCTCCCGGAAGCGTCCCTCGAAATGGTCCATCAACTCGCCCGCCTCCTCCGCCACGATCTCGATCCCAAAGCCAAGATCACCGCCACCATCGATCTCTCCGGCCTCATCGACAATAAGAAGAAATCGATCAATCCCAAGCAGTGGACCTACCTTGACCCGTGGTGTACGATCCGTTTCAAGCTCCGCGATGGCTACATCGCTCTGGTCCGTCAAACCGACTCGTTCATCGAAACCACCCGGACAAAAAAGAACGCCCGCGGAAAGACGAAAACGAAAATCAAATGGAAGAAGCAGTGCCGCGTCACCGCGCGCATCGTCCCCCCGACCCCCGTCAACTGGGGCCCCCTTCCGCCCATCGACAAAACCTGGGAGCGGGT
>JANODS010000381.1:0-8227 GCA_031412835.1 Acidobacteriota bacterium
ACCTATCCCAACTTTTCACCTTATCCGCACACCTGAAATTTGGAGTTAGCAGTATATACTAAAGACAGCGAAAGCAACCACGCCCCGACCTGACTACCAGGCGGGCGTTTTGCGTTCTACAAGGAGTTTTCACCATGTCCGAAGAACCAACAGAAGAACAGAAGAAAGCCCGTCGCGCCGAAATCAACCGCCAAAACGCCCAAAAAAGTACCGGTCCCAAATCGGAGGCCGGCAAAATGAATTCCCGCATCAACAGTCTCAAGAACGGTAGCCGAACCGTCATCGTCGATCACACCGGGGCCGCCGGGCTCGCCATGCTCTCCGGCGAAGAACCGACCGAATATCGCAATATGGTCGCCGAATATTCGCGCTATTTAGCTCCCCGAGATCGCGTGGAAACCGGACTTGTCCAAAGAATTGTCGACGCGCAGTGGCGCCAATTGCGCAATTCCCGGCTCCAAACCCTGGAACTGGAAAGTTGCCTCGCGGACGTTCGCGAAATCGAGCACCCCGGGCTAGCCCCGCAACTAGTCGGCACCATCGATCTGATGATGGCCACCCGTATGGCTTTCGATTCGAAAATGCCCCAGCTTCTCCAACGGGAAGAAGCCATGCTCGTTCGCCTCATCAACGCCAGTCTCCGAGAGCTAAACATGCTCCGAAAACTGAATCCGATGCCCAAATCGCCGGTCCGGCCCCACACCGAATACCTCGGGCCAGATGCCGGTCCGGTTGACAACCTCTTCCGCGACGAACAACCAGAAGTGCAAGAAAACACAGAGAAATCCGCTCCGTCAACGAACGAGCGAAGCCAACTCGAAACCGGCTGGACCCCCGTCCAACAGCGTCCCGCCAAGCCGCTGGTCCGCGCCGTCGGCTCCACCGTCGAAACCAACGTGTTTTCGGACCAGCCGGAGCCGCCCTACTAGCCAAAAACACTCGCTCGGCTCCGACAGCCCACTCGAAAATCTGCCCGCTCCGGCGGAGCTCTGCCCAAACGCAGCTCTTGTGTTCCCCATCAGAATAAGCCAAACTCGCTAATGCCCTTGCACCGTCGGCTCTCCCTCCTCAGCCTCTTCGCCGCCTCCCTAGCCGCCCAGCCCCAACCGCCCCAAGCCTTCGACCGCCTCACGCCCGCCCCCAACTCCGCCCGCCGAGCTTTCCGCCCCACCTACCGCGCCACCCTCGCCGAACCCCTCTTCGATCCCTCCTCCGTCGCCCACTTCCTCACCGCCCAACGCCTCGGGAAGCCAGTCCGCCTCCGCCTCAACGTCGCCCCCGGCCTCGACCTCCCCGTCTCCATCCAAAACGCCCAATTCTGGCCCGAATCCGCCTCCGTATCTTGGACCGGCTCCGTCGACACCGCCCTCCCCGGCTCCTTCTCCCTCGCCATTACCGACGGCCAACTCAACGGCTACCTCGCCACCGGCACCGGCCGCATCTTCGATATCTCCGGCACCGTCAACCAAGCCGAAATCACCGAAGTCGACCCCGCCTCCTTCCGCCTCGAATGCCCCTCCCTCAACGCTCCCCAAGCCGCTGAATCCCCCCTCCCCGAACGCCAACTCCCTGGACCCGCCAGCATCCTCGATGTCCTCGTCGTCTACTCCGCCGCCGCCAAAACCGCCGCCGGCAGCCCCGCCGCCATCGAGAACCAAATCCGCGAATCCGTCGCCTTCACAAACCAAGCCTACGCAAACACCGGCCTCGCCCTTCGCATCAATCTCGTCGGCACCCGCGAAGTCACCTACACCGAAAACGGCTCCTGCTCCACCGCCCTCGACCGCATCACCAACGCGACCGACGGCGTCATGGACGATGTCCCCGCCCTCCGCGATCAAACCGGCGCCGACCTCGTCAGCCTATGGGTCCTCCGCGGCGACTGCGGCGGCGTCGCCTGGATCATGAACCGCAACGACCAAAGCTTCGCCCGCAACGCCTATAGCGTCACCATCACCGAATCCCCCACCTTCTGGCGTAACATCTCCTTCGCCCACGAACTCGGCCATAACATGGGCTCCGCCCACGACCGCGCCAACTCAAACGCGGGCCTCTTCCCTTACTCCTTCGGCTACCAGTCCACCGAAGCCCAGCCCTTCTTCCGCGACATCATGGCCTACCAATGCGCCAACGCCGATTGCCCCACCCAGCCCTACTTCTCCTCCCCCGACATCCTCGTCCTCGGCCGCCCCATCGGCCTCCCTGCCAGCAATCCGAACAGCGCCGACGCCGCCCAAACCTTCACCCTCTCCGCCCCCACCATTGAATCCTTCCGCCCCCGCGGCGGCACCGCCGTCCCCATCGTCCTCGGCCCGCCCACCCGCTCCGTCCCCGTCGCCGGCGGAGCTTTCTCCGTCGCCATCACCACCTCCGCCCCTTGGCAAGCCGTCTCCCAAGCCTCCTGGATCACCGGTCTCTCCCCCGCCTCCGGCCCCGGCAACGCCACTCTCAACTACCAAGTCGCCGCCAACGGCTCCGGTGCCCTCCGTCGCGGTTCCATCCAAATCGGCGGCACCACCCACATCGTCGAACAGGCCTTCACCATCTCCTGCTCCACCGCCCCCCTCGCCCTCGGAACCGCCACCACCGCCGCCCTCTCCGCCAATAGCTGCATCAGCCCCCTCCGCGGCAACACCCGCGCCGCCCGCTACTCCTTCGCCGGTGTCGCCGGCCAACAGATCGCCCTCCAACTCTCTTCCACCGCCTTCGACGCCTATCTCTATCTCGTCCGTCCCGATGGCACCGTCCTCGCCGAAGACGACGACGGCGCTGGCGGCTTCAACAGCCGCATCCCCGCTAACGCCGGCCTGATCACCCTCCCCACCACCGGCACCTACCTCATCGAAGCCACCGCCTTCGACGCCACCGCCACCGGCGCCTTCACCCTCACGACCATCCTCCCCACCGTCGCCTGCACCTACGCCATCAACCCCACGACGCTCTCCGAATCCGCCCTCGCCGCACAACGCAACATCGCCGTCTCCACCCCCGCCGGCTGCAACTGGACCGCCGTCTCCCAAGCCTCCTGGATCGCCGTCGCCTCCAACACCTCCGGCGCCGGCAACGCCGACGTCCGCCTCGATATCGCCGCCAACAACACCGCCGCCGCCCGCTCCGGCTCCGTCACCATCGCCGGCCGAACCCTCACCGTCAACCAAGCGGCGCTCACGAACTGCGCCCCGTCCCCCCTCACCGTCGGCGTCACCGTTTCCGGTGCCCTCTCCGCCGCCAACCCCTGCCGTTCCACCTTCCGCCCCCCCAACACCTTCGCCGCCCGCTACACCTTCGCCGGCACCGTCGGCCAGTCGGTCCAAATCGTCCTCGAATCCCCCACCCTCGATACCTACCTCTACCTCCTCGACCCCACCGGCAACATTCTCGCTGAAGATGACGACGCCGCCGGCAACCTCAACTCCGCCATCCCCAATGCCACCGGCCTCCTGACCCTCCCCACCACCGGCACCTACACCATTGAAGCCACCACCTTCCCCTCCGCCGCCGAAGGTGCCTTCACCCTCAAACTCCTCAACTCCGCCCCCGGCTTCCTCGCCCTTCTCCACAACACCCCATCGATCCTGAACCTCCCCTCCGCCACCACCGCCCAGTTCTTCACGAGCGCCTCGCTCAACCGCCAAATCACCGTCCCCGTCGGCGCCACCCGCCTCGAAATCCGCCTCCGCACCCAAACCCCCAACGTCGACGTCGACCTCTTCGTCCGCCGCGGCACCCCGCCCGTCCTCCTCTCCGGCACCGTTCAAGCCGACTACAAAGGCGAGTCCCTCACCGGCGACGAAACCATCGTCATCACCCCGGCCTCGAACCCGCCCCTCCAGCCCGGCGTCTACTACGTTTCCCTCGCCTCGTTCACCCCCAACGTCGCCGTCACCACCACCCTCACCGCCCTCCTAACCCCCGTCCCCACGCCCGTTGTCCCCGCCGTCTCCTCCACCGGCCCCCTCTTCCATTCCGGGGCCACGCAGACCATCACCCTCCGCTTCTCTCATCCGGCGGGCATTCAAGAACTCGGCGTCCTCAACGCCCTCATCAACCGTTCTCTCGACGGCGGCAACGCCTGCTACATCGCCTTCTCCCAGCCCCTGCGCGTTCTCTATCTCGTCAACAACGCCGGGCCCGACGCCGGCCTCTCCAGCGCCCTAGCTCTCGGGGCCACCGGCTCCGTCAGCAACAGCCAATGCACCATCTTCTCCGCCGGGTCATCCGTCTCCACCACCAACACCGAGCTCACCCTAACCCTCAACATCAGCTTCACCGCCGCCTTCTCCGGCAACCGCGTCATCTTCCTCGCCGCCCGCTCCGTCACCGAACAAAACTCCGGCTGGCAGCCCCAGGGAGTCTCCGCCCTGCCCGAAACCACCCCGCCGTTACCGCGTTCCGGAGTCCTCTTCCCCAATGTCGGCTCCACCGCCACCGCCACCCTCACCGCGACGTTCCTAGACGCCACCAACGCCACCAACATCCAAACCGCGTGGCTCCTCATCAACTCCGCCGTCAACGCCGACCGCGCCTGCTACGTCGCCTACTTCCGTCCCGGCAATCTCCTCCTCCTCTTCCCCGACAACGGCGACGGCAACCTGGCCACCGCCATGCCCCTCTCCGGCTCCGGCTTCCTCGAAAACTCCCAGTGCCGCATTAACGCCCAAGGCTCCAGCGTCACCGTCGTCGGCAAGGCCCTCACTCTCAACCTCAACACCGTCTTCAAGCCCGCCTTCGCCGGCCCCCGCATCATCTTCGGGGCCCTCAATTCCAGCGCCGTCAACAGCACCTGGAAACCCCTCGGCGCCTGGCAAGTCCCGCCCTAACTACTTCATCGCCCCCGCCCTTTCCCGAATCTCCGCCGCCGAAAACTTGCCCGGCTGCGCCATCATCCACAACACCTCCCCCACCTCCGCATGCTCCCAATACCGGGTATGCGCTTCCACCGGAATCGACGACCGCCGATCCACCACGTTCACTACCCGACCCTCCCAAGCCGTCCCTTTGGAAGCCGGATCGTAATACTCAATCGATCCACTGATCGGGTCCAGCCCCGAATAGAAGTTCACCCACAGCACCCGTTCCCGCAGCGCCTGATCCGAAACCATCGGCTGAAATGCCCCCAACAATCGCGTCCTAACGGAGAGCCCTGTCCCCTGATCCGTCCGGAACAAAAACGCCGCTTTGTCCAGCGGAGATCCCAGCGTCAAAAACGCGCTGATCCGCCCCGCTGTCTCCGGGCTGTCCCGCAACAACGCGTTCATCGTGTCATACCCGATCACCGTCCCCAGCGAATGCCCCGCCACCACCACGTCGCTGTAGAACGGTTTGCCCGACTCGTCCCGCCGGTCCATCACCACCCGCGCCAACGCCAAACACCGCCGCCGAATCTGCTCTCGAACTTCGTAGTATTCGTTGATCCGATAAGCCCCCAGATACGCCACCACGTCTCCCAGGTACGCCGTAAACCGCTCCCTAATCAAGAAGAAATAGCCCAACCCCACCACCAAGGCAATCAGCGTCAGAACCAGCAATCCCAACGTTGCATCATCGGCATAAGGCCGCAGCAACGAATTGGCCGGGGCCACCCAATCCAGCCACGGATCCAAGCTTTCGCTCCCACAACTCCGCGGCCAAGGCCTACTCTCATGCCCCACCCAATGCCGTCGAACGCACATAACCAGCGGCACCAACCCCGCCACCGTCGAAACCATATATCCGCCCAGAACAACGTTCAAAACCATCGGCAGCTTCCCGCGACTCACGACCGCCGTCACCCCGAAAATCGCCAACCAGCCCCCGCCCATCAATAGCAGCACGTAGAGCCAGGTCCTCAGATCCCGCAGCAAACATTGGTCGAATATCGGCAGCCCCATCACCGCCGTCCCATACCCGATCGCCACCCATATCAGCGCCCCCGACGTCGCAAATATCGCCACCACAAACGCCATTACGAACGCCAGCACAAAGCCGGTCCTGAGCGACAGCCGAAACTCCTCCGCCCTTCCAAACAGAAACCTCTGAAACTTCGCCCCCCGAAACAAAATCGTCCATAGCCCCCGCGCCCCCGCCCAAGTCAAGAAGCAGAAAATCGTCAGTGACCCGGCCTTCCCCTTCGTCCAAGGCGACCAGTACGCCTCATACAGATCCACCGGCTCTCCCCCCAACTGAACCGTCGCCGCCGCCACCGGCATCTCCCCCTTCTCCACCAACCCCACCGTCACCCCTCCCTCCCCGCCCTCCCGTTTCAGAAGCGCCGCCGCCACCCCCTCCAGCGTGTCGAACTCCTGATGCTGCCCAATCCCGTGGAACACAATGATCGCCGTTCTCGCCATCCGTTCACCTCAGCCTCGATTGCGAATGCTGAACCACCGATGAGCCCGCCGCCGCGCATGCCGCCCTCGTAAGATCGACCGGTAATCCCGCCAATTCGACGTCACCAAGAATATCCCAAATCCAATCGTCCCCATCGCAATCAACGACACCGCGATCACTGACCCGTAATGGATCCACTCCCGCCCCGGCGTCGCCGTAAAGAACAGCGCCCCAAACTCCTGCCCGAAGTTCATCCCGAAGAATCCCGTTAATACCGCGCCCGCGCCGAAGATCATGCTCAGCACCGCCAACCGGTTCACCGCATCCGTCGACCGGCTCTGGTTGAACTCGAGGATCGAAGCGTTCATGCTCTCCAGCTCCTCCTGAATCTCCTTCCGCAACTCCTCCACCCGAAACGCCTTGCACTGCTGCGCAAAATGCTCAATTTCCTCGTCTTTATTCGCCAGCTCCGTGAAGTACCAGTAGTTCGAAAAGTTCAGGAAATCACTCCGCAAATCCGTCGCAATTGCCATGTTCTGCCGCGTCAACGCCCCGCTCTGTAAGTCCAAATACAGCCGCCGCGAAACGAGGGCGATGTTCTCCGTAAAGTCCAACAACGCCGCCCGATAGAACAACGCCACCACCGCCATCAGGTAGTACCGCGTCACAAACATCCGGTGAATCAACGCCCCTTCCCGCATCAAATGGTCACCCCGATCCGACACCCCAAACGATAGCGTTACATTCGAATACCGAGTAAATCCGTAGTAAGTCCCTTCATGCGCCCACCGCGTATACAGGTGCTCCTTCATCTGCTCCCGCATGAACAACGGGTCATACCGGAACTCGTCCCCATCCCGATCCACGTACAGAAAACGGCTCAGCATCACTTGCAGCTCATCGCTGTAAACGTAGCTCTCGCCCTCCGCCGCCGGCTCCACCGCAACGTACGAATAGACGATCATCCGCTCGTCAAAAATCTGTTCGTACTCCCGCCGCCCATAGTCCAAAAAGTACAGTAAATCCCGAATCACTCGCGACAACGGCGGCTGAAAGCTCACGAGCGCCCCACCCTCGAACGTCTCCTCGGTCAGCGTCGTGTTCCCCATGTGCATCCGCGAGTGATGCGGAATCCGGCCCTCCCGCCGCTGCCGCCCGCTCGTCGGGTACACCTTCCGCATCATCTCGTTCACCCACAGCGCCTCGGCAAACGGCAGGTCAAACTTTTCCACCCCCACCGACAAAATCCCCACGCCATTGGCAAACAAAAACAGCCGTAGGTCCGTGACGTCCACCGTCACCTCCCTCCGGTCCGGCACCGAAGCCGTCCACTGCACCTTCCCCGCGCTCGGCAACGGCATCTCGTAGCAGCGGACCATCGTCTCCTGCTCGCCCGTCGCATCACACCCCGCCTTCACGTCAAAGAACACCCGCCGCACAAACGGATGAAAGAACACCATGTCCTGGTAGGCTGGCGAGTCCTGGTCAAACTGGCCGTACGAAACTCGCCGCCAAGGTCCCAGATGCTCCACGAGCGGCGTCCGCGCCGCCGCCCCGCTCTCGGCCTGCACAAACTCGTCCACGCCGTCGATCCAGGTCCGCTGATCCCGCCAATGCTCTGGATGCGCGTCTGCCACCACCTCCCGTTCAATGACAAACGGGAAGAGAAAATACGTATGGAGGTGGAGCACCTGTCTGGACATGCAGCGCTTGCTTCTATCCAGTGTAGACGCCCCCGGACTACCGGGCCGATCTACCGGCCCGGCAACGCCAATCCCGATACCTGATCCGCCCGGTCAAACACCCCCAGCAACAGCGTCGTAGCACTCATCAAGTTCACCTGGTAGAGCACCGAAGCATTGCTCCCTCGCACCCGCGTCGCCACAAACGCCATCCCCGTCGTCGGCGAAATATCAAA
>JANODS010000382.1:0-1440 GCA_031412835.1 Acidobacteriota bacterium
TTCTTGAGATCGAATCCTACCGTCAACCCGTCTTCCGTTGTCGGGGAAGGATGCATCTGCCAGCGCAGCCCTAAGTTCAAAGTCAGCGAACGGCTCACCCGCCAGTTGTCTTGAAAGTAGAAATCCAGTTCCTGCACCCGGAAACGGCCATAGGGCGCATTCCTCGTCTGGCTGTAGGAACTCGCCGCGCCCAGAAAGAAGTCCGCATCGGGAAATCCGGTATTCGGTCGAGCCGTAAAATTGGCACCGCTGGCCGGATCGTACACTCCCGTCGCCTGGTTCGAGAAGGCGATCGTATCGGCCTGCCGATCCGTCAAGTACCCGAACTTCTCACTCCGGTATCGACCACCAAACTGCAGTTGGTGCTTGCCAATAATCTTCGTCATGTTCTCATCCAGGTTCGTGATCCTCTGATTCAAACCGTAGTTGTACTGCGACCCGCCGTAGGGCATAATCAGATTCGCCCCGATGTTCGGGAAACCCGACTGTCCAAAGTTATTCGGTAATCCCAGTAATTTCTCGTAATTCTGGTTCACGTCCCCGGCACCCTGTACATACTGGTTCATCCACTGTCGGCTAAAGACGGTCTCCGAGAAGAAGGTCGGCGAAAACACGTGCGAAAACCCAAACGCGACACTGGCCGACTTAATGGGAATCTCTTGGTACCCCGTCGCGCCCGCCGGCAGTCCGCCCCCGGCGATGTTCGCCGGCGACTGGTTCGGAAAATTGCGAAGCGACTGTTGAAACTGATCGATGATCGTTCCGCGCGCATAAAAGCGGTTGTTCTGATTCAACACGTGGTCCAGCCGAAGATTGATGTTCGGCACGTTCTGCTTGATCTTGTTCGTATCGTTGAAGTTCGAAATCACTAGCGGATTATCATTGCTCGTCGGCAGCGGAGTCGCCGCATACAGCGCCTTCGCCAACGGGCTGATCCGCCCAATCGGAATCTGATTATTCGGAAACGGCATCCGCGAAAGGTCGGCCTGCGTCGTGTTCGGGTCATACAAGGTCGACCGGATTCCCGCGCTGTTCACCAAGCCACTAAAGTCGCCGTTCCGCATCGCCACCGTCGGCACGAAAACCAATTGGCTCGCTGACTGGCGAAGCGAAAACCGCTCGTAAGCCACAAAAAAGAAGCTCTTGTTCCGGCCGTCATAGACCTTCGGGACCAGAATCGGGCCGCCCACCGACCCGCCAAACTCATTCCGGATCAGCGCCGGGGCCGCAAAGTTCGCCGGATTCTGCCGCGCACGCGCAATGCCGATCTTGTTGTTCCGATGCGTTTCAAACAGCGAGCCATGCAACTGGTTCGTGCCGGATTTCGTCGTGATGATCGCCGTCGCCGGCGTCGAAAACTGAGCGCTCGAATTCAGCGTCTCGATCTTCACTTCCTGCACCGCATCTGGGTCCGGCAACTGCGCCTGCGTCGAGTTCCCC
>JANODS010000383.1:0-8219 GCA_031412835.1 Acidobacteriota bacterium
AAGTCTGTCGCGTCTTTGAAACTGAATAGGTCGTATGCATCAGAAGATTCGGGCGGATGCTAAGGTCGTGGTTGAAACGATAGTTGAACGGCTTCTGGAAGTTCTGCAATCCATTGCCGATGGCACCCTCAAAATTGGTCACGTCATCCTGGGCTTGCACTTCGTTGCTAAAGAAAAACGAAAGCCGATTGTTGGCCGTAAAGGCATGATCGAACTTCAGACTCCAAATGGTGCGTTCGAACGCAGTCCTGTTGACAAAGTCGTAGTTGCCCGCGAGCAAGCCGCTACGAGTCGGATCCGGAATTAGAGGCAACAAGTTCCGCGCACCTCGGCTAAACCGCCCCGGGGGAATTATATTGCCTGGAAACGGAGTTCGCACGTCGCCGGCCGTTGTCGCCGGGTCGTAAATAATTGGTAAACCCGCTTGGCTGAAATTGCCCTGCTTCATTGCAGCAGTTGGCACCGTCAGCAACGGAAAGCCCAAAGATACGGGACGAATGTCCTTATCGTAGGTGAAAAACCAGAATGTCTTGTTGCGACCGTCATAGACCTTCGGCACGAATATCGGCCCCCCGATCACGCCGCCCGTTTCGTTGAAGCGTTCCTTAGGCCGGAAGTTGCCGGAAGGGTTCGGATTCGCGTTTCTCTGCCAAGCGTTTGCATTCCAAATGTCCCGGCGCATGTTGTGAAACGCGGCACCATGAATCCAGTTCGTGCCGCTTTTGGCTACGTAAATCTCGATGCCACCACCCACACGACCGTATTCCGCCGAGTAGTTCGACTGCAACATCTTGAATTCGCTAAACATTTCCGAAGATGGGAAATTGAAGACCGCACTCGATTCAACATTAAGCGCGCTGCCACCGTCGATGAGCACTTCTTGCGCGCGCCCACCAGACCCGGACACGCTCTGCTCCCCGTTGTTCGTAACGCCGGGCATGTAGTTCACAAAGGCCCGCGGGTTGCGGATACCACCTGAAAAGAGGGGGAGGTTGTCCATGAACTTCTGAGACAGTTGCTGGCCCCGCTCCGCGGTGGAGGTCTCCAGCAGCGGAGCATCGGCCGTCACTTCAACCGTCTGCTGGACATCACCAACTTCCAATCTCAAATCCAAATCCTGCCGCTGGGCGATTCGAATTTCGATATTCTGGCGGTTCAGCTTCTTGAAGCCCGCCTTTTCAACACTGATGTTGTAGGTCGAAACCTGCAATACCGGGAAAACATAAAGACCGGCATCGGTGGTCATTATTTCGAGCCTTGAGCCCGTATCAACACTGGAAGCAACTACCTTGGCACCCGGGATTGCAGCCCCGTTGGGATCGGTGATTGTCCCGCTCAAAGAACCGGTCGATGTCTGGCCTAAGGCCACCGCACAACTCAGCACGAGCGCTAGAAACAACGTGGTTAATTTTGTAATCGTCATCTTTCCTCTGTATTTCGGAAGCCGATCCTATGATTTTTCATATAGATAGCTCGGGCCCACTCACATTCTGACGCGAGTTTACAACACCGACCCATGGATTGCCACAACATTTTTCATCCAACTGCAATGTAGCTCGAATTTTGTAGAATCGCTAAGCAAAAACGCCAGAAGTCATCACATAACCGATGCTTCTTGAGTCACGTAACGCCAGGGGGCAGGCGGTCTTCGCTATGAAAGAGCGTATCGAAGAACGCCTCGATTTTGCGGGATCTCCCGCAAAGTCAGCTAACCCGCGCTGTAGGGACCTCCCACCGGCCCCAAAATCCGCGATCGCTTCAACGGGTAGTTGATCACACTATAGAAGTGGGAATATCCTTCCCACAATGCGGACACACTTTCGGCCCTTCCGTCTTCTTCGAAGCCGCCAACTCCTCCGCAAATCCGCTCGCCAAAATCCCCGCCGGCAACGCAAACAACCCAACCCCCAACAAAACCGATATCCCCGCCACCACCTTCCCCGCCGCCGTGATCGGGAACACATCCCCATATCCCACCGTCGTCAACGTTACGATCCCCCACCACATGGACTGTGGAATGCTCGCAAATGCCTTCGGCTGCGCCTCATGCTCCACCGCATACATCAACGTCGACGTAATCACCACCAGCGCCAAAACCAGCGCCAAACTAATCAGCAACTCCTCCCGGCGAGACAAAATCACCCGACCCAAAATCCCCATCGACGCATGGTACCGCCCAAACTTCAACACCCGAACCAATCGGAACACCCGCAGCAACCGAAACACCACCGTATTCGCATCCGCAAACGGCGCCAGATAAAACGGCAGAATCGCCGCCAAATCCACCATCGCCATCGGGCTGCGCAGGTAGCGCACCCGCGCCCGCCATCCCACCCCAAACCGACCCACCTCCGGACAAGTCCACAACCGCGCCAAATACTCCGCCGTGAAAAAATAGACGCAGATCCGCTCAATTCCCTCCAGCGTTCCGTCAAACTCCACCATCTCCGGCATCGACTGCAGCACCACCACCGTCACACTCAGCAAAATCAACAGCAGAACGGCGATGTCAAAGAGCTGCTCCCAGGCGCTCGCCTGCTCCCCCGGTTCAAGCCACTCAAATACCCGCCGCCGCCATCGTTGCATCCGGCTATCTTACCTCCCAACCGAACCACCCCGCCCCCTATCCAGGGACTTTTTGTCCCATCAGCCCTTCCCCTTAGCCAAATTGCCTTCCGCCCCTGAGACAGTCTGTCCGAACCCCCCGCTGACTAGTACCTGCGAACTAAGATCTAGAACGCAAGTACGTCCTAGTCACCGCCTCCTCCCCGTACCCCCGGACCAACCGCTCCATAGTCCCATAAGCCTAGCGTTTTGATGCGTTTGAGCCATTGGGCCAATCGCGCCCAACCCGAATACTTGGTTCATGAAGACGAGCCAAGCACACCTCCTGACCAGCACCCTAAGCCTGATTGGCCTTACAGTTGCACTTAGTCCCGCGTTGACCGCGATGACCATGACCTACGACAGCACCCTCCCCACTCTGTCCCAAACAGTCGAACTTAAATTCGACGGCAACGTCACCTCCATCTACGCCGGTCAAATCGGGGTCCGCTTCGATTCCAACCTCACCGCCCTCCTCTTCTGTGCCGACCCCTTCGTCAGCCTCCGCACCGACGCCGTCGAAGTCACCCCCCTCAACACCAACCAGTTCCCCCAAGGTGCCCGCCTCGCCTGGATGTTCAACACCTACGTCCCCAGCTTCACCCAGAACTGGCAAGCTGCCGCCTTCCAACTCGCCGCCTGGGACATCGTCGCCGATAGCGGCAACGGCTTCGCCACCGGACGCATCCAAAGCGCACAAACCACGGACTCCCAAGTCCTCAACCTCGCCGCCAGCATCGTCGCCGCCAGCGCTAACAAGTCCGGCACCGGAGCCACCTTCTACCAGCCCACCGCCGGCCCCCGCTACTCCCAAACCCTCTTCAACGCCACCACCGATAGCTCGGTCCCCGAGCCCAGCACTTACCTGCTCATCGGTGTGGGCCTCGTGGCTCTAAGCCAATTTCGCCGCCGCCAATAAACAAGTTTCCGTGCAGTTCAGTTCGTGGTTTTCATCCTCCTGTTCCCTCCTTTATTGCCGCAAACCCCAAAAGGTTTGCGGCATTTTTTATGCCCGCAGCGCCTGATCCAAATCCCCGCAAATATCCTCCGCCGCTTCTATCCCCACCGACAACCGAACCAACGAATCCCGAATCCCCATCCGCTCCCGCTGCTTCGGACTCAAATCCCGATGCGACGCCATCTTCGGATACAGCATCATCGAATGCACATCCCCCAGCGATGTCGCTTTCACCACCAACCGCAGCCGGTTCATGAACGCGAACACCTCCGGCGTCCCCGCGCCCTTCACCTCAAACGCCACCATCGCGCCAAACATTCCCGGCGGAAACAACTGCCCCACCGTCGCCGCGTCCGGGTGCGCCGGGTCGTCCAAATAGAAAACCCGCTCCACCATCGGATGGCTCCGCAGAAACGTCGCCACCGTCGCCGCGTTGGCACACTGCCGCTCCATCCGCAGCGGGAACGTCTTGATTCCCCGCATCGAAAGGTAGCACTCAAACGGCCCCAGCGTCGGCCCACAGGTCCGCGACAACTGCCGCAGCACCGGCAGATGAGCCTCGTCCGCAATCACCGCCCCACCCATCACGTCGCCATGCCCGGAAAGGTACTTCGTCAGCGAATGCACCACCATATGCGCGCCCAGCTCCAACGGCCGCACCAGCATCGGCGTCGCAAACGTGTTGTCTACAATCAGCGCCACATTGAACTCCCGGCATACCGCCGCCAACTCCGCCAACGGCCCCACCCGCAACACCGGGTTCGAAACCGTTTCCATCAACACGCAACCCGGCTTCTCGGCCTCAATCGCCGCCCGCACCGCCGCCACGTCCGTAATGTCGACAAACGACGTTTCAACCCCAAACGGCTCCATCACCTTCAACAGCAGGCTGATCGTCGCGCCGTACAGCGCCGTCGCCGCCAACACCTTCTTCCGCCGGTCCAGCAACGCTGTCAGGATCGCAATCTGCAACGCCGCCATCCCCGTCGAACAAGCCAGCGCCCCCGCCCCGCTCTCGAGCGTCGTCAACAACTCTTCCAACGCATGGTTGGTCGGGTTGTCGTAGCGCGCGTAGGCGTACCCGGGAACCTCGTGAGCAAACACCCGGTCCGTAGTTTCAATATCGTCGTACGAATAACTCGCCGCCGTATAAATCGGCGTCGTCACCGGAACCGCGTCCGTCGCCTTCTTCCGGTCGCCGGCATGAACCGCCTGTGTGTGAATCTTCATTTCCGTTTCCAACGCGGGCCGTCTTTCGTGTCTTCCAGCACAATTCCCTGCGCGTCCAACTCGGCCCGCACCTCATCGGCCCGGCCAAAGTTCCGCGCCTTTTTAGCCGCTACGCGCTCCGCAATCAGCGCTTCCACGGCCTCATCACTGATGCCGCCCGCCACCGTCGTCGGCCGCATCACGTCGAACACGCTATCGAACAAACTCAATAACCCCTGCGCCGCGGCGACATCGCCCGCCAAAAACTTTCCACCATCCATCGCCGAATTCGTATCGCGCAAAAACTCGAACACCACGCCGAGCGCCCCCGCCGTGTTCAAGTCGTCGTCCATTGCGTCGCGGAACCGCAACACGGCCGCCGCCGTTCGCCCTTCGCTCGCCGCGTCCGTGCCCGGCCCAAACTTCTCCGTCTTCAACCGCAACTCAAAATTGCGCAGCCGTTCAATCGCCGTTGCCGCCGCCTTCACCCCGTCCATCGTGAAGTTCAGCTTATTCCGGTACGGCACGCTTTCCAGCAGAAAACGAACCGTCTCCGGGGCATAACCCAGTTCGAGGAGGTCGCGCAGCGTATAGAAGTTGCCCAGCGACTTCGACATCTTCTGGCCTTCCACAATCAAGTGCTCGGCGTGCAGCCAGAACTTGGCAAACTGCTTGCCGGTCACGGCCTCGCTCTGCGCAATTTCGTTCTCGTGGTGCGGAAACTGCAAGTCGATCCCGCCGGCGTGTATGTCCAGCGTCGCGCCCAAATACTTCATCGCCATCGCGCTGCATTCGATGTGCCAGCCCGGTCGCCCATCGCCAATCGGCGTATTCCAACTCGGCTCGCCCTCTTTCTTCTGCTTCCACAGCACGAAGTCGCGCGCGTCGTCCTTCTCGTATTCGTCCACGTCCACCCGCGCCCCCGCGATCATCCCGCCGAAGTCGTTGTGCGAAAGCTTCCCATATTCCGGGAACTTCGAAATCCGATAGTAAGTGCTCCCGTCGGACTCGTACGTAAACCCCTTCTCGCCCAGCTTCTGAATCAGGTCCACCATCTCGTCGATATGTTCGGTGGCCCGGACAACGCGTTCCGGCCGCTCCAGACGCAACGTGGCCATGTCTTCAAGAAATGCCTCTTCATACTGCGCCGTGTATTCGCGCAGCGTTTTGCCCTGCGCCATCGCCGTACGAATGATCTTATCCTCGACGTCCGTAATGTTCATCACGTTGTTCAGCGCAAAGCCAGAGGCGCGCAACCAACGTCGCAGAATATCTTGAAACGTAAACGTCCGCAGGTTCCCGATATGGGCGTAGTGATACACCGTCGGCCCGCAGGTATACATCCGGACCGTCTTGCCATCCTGCGGCGTGAACGGTTCCAGTTGTTGGGAGAGTGAATTATAGAAGCGAAGTGCCATCGGGAGGGGAAAACTCTTATGGTAGTTCACCCCGCTACCCGGGCGCTAATCGCGCCGCGTTACCCGTTCGATCTCAAGCGCAAGCGCGTCCCCTGGCGGGGCAGTGCCCACAACCACGTCGAAGTACCCATCCCGCCAAGGAATCTGCTCCGGATCCAGCGCGTGAAACATCACGTTCTCAAACTCCGCCGTCGCCGCCCGCGCCCGCGCCACGTCGTCCGCGCTCCCCATCCCCACCAGCGCTCCGTCCGGCACCCGCGCCGCCCAAACGCGCAGCGTACCGTCGTCCGGAATCGAAAGGAGCAGCACCCGAAAGTGCCGCTCCCACTCTTTATCCGCCAATCTTAACCAAGTTCCCCGCCAGCACCGCTTCCGCGTCCGCCGCCGTGAACTCTTCCACCTTCGAAGAAATATTCATCGAGCAGAATTTCGGCCCGCACATCGAGCAGAAGTGAGCGTCTTTGAAGCCCTCTTCGGGCAAGGTCTCATCGTGATACGCCTTGGCCGTCTCCGGATCCAGCGCCAACTCGAACTGCCGCCGCCAATCGAACTTATAGCGAGCCCGCGACAGCTCATCGTCCCGATCCCGCGCCCCCGGCCGATGCCGGGCAATATCCGCCGCGTGCGCCGCAATCTTGTAAGCGATCAACCCCGCCTTCACGTCTTCCTTGTTCGGCAGGCCCAGGTGCTCCTTGGGCGTGACATAGCAGAGCATGGAAGCGCCGTACCATCCGATCATCGCCGCGCCGATGGCGCTCGTGATGTGGTCATAACCCGGCGCAAAGTCGGTTACCAGCGGACCCAGCGTATAGAACGGAGCTTCGTAACAGAGCTCTTTCTCTTTCTCCACCTGCATCTGGATCTGGTCCATCGGCACGTGGCCCGGCCCTTCGATCATCGTCTGCACGTCGTATTTCCAGGAGATTTTCGTCAACTCGCCCAGTGTCTTCAACTCGGCAAACTGCGCCGCGTCGCTCGCATCCGCCAGCGACCCAGGTCGCAGCCCGTCGCCGAGCGAAAAGCTGACGTCGTACTTCTGGAATATCTTGCAGATATCCTCGTAGCACTCGTACAGAAAGTTCTGTTTATGGTTCTTCACCATCCATTCGGCGAGAATGGAACCGCCCCGCGACACGATGCCGGTGATCCGTTTCGTCGTCAGCGGGATGTGTTGGATCAGCACCCCGGCATGGATCGTCATGTAGTCGACCCCCTGCTGCGCCTGCTCTTCAATCACATCGAGCATCACGTTCTTATTCAGGTCTTCCACCCGCCGAACGCGCGAAAGAGCCTCATAGATAGGGACGGTGCCAATGGGCACCGGGGAGTTCGCGATGATCGCTTTGCGGATCAGCGGGATATCGCCGCCGGTCGAAAGGTCCATCACGGTGTCGGCCCCGTACTTCACCGAATACTGAAGCTTCTCCAACTCTCCTTTCACGTCGGAGGTAGTGGCGGAGTTACCAATATTGGAGTTGATCTTGCAGCTTGAAGCGACGCCGATGCACATGGGCTCGAGCGAACTGTGGTTAATATTGGCGGGGATGATCATCCGCCCCCGGGCGACTTCATCGCGGACGAGTTCCGGAGTCAGTTTTTCCTTCTTGGCAATGTACTCCATCTCCCCGGTGATGATGCCTTTGCGGGCATAATGCATCTGGGTCCGAATCGGATCGTTCTGGCGCGCGGCCACCCACTCAGTGCGGATACTCATAATCCGATTATCACCTAGAAACTGCGTTCCACGACGTGCCCCCGCTATACTGATCTCCATGCAGGCGACCGCAGCGCTCCTCAGTCTTCTCCTCCCCGCCCTACTCTCCGCCGCCATCCCCCTCGACGAATACCGCGCCCGCCGAGCCTCCGTCCGCGAACGCCTCGCCAAAGACGAAGCCACCCTCGTCCTCTACGGTGCCACCGAATCCGAACGCGGCGACCTCCGCTCCCGCTTCTTCCAGGAACCCAACTTCTACTACCTCACCGGCTGGACCGACCCCGGCGCCGTCCTCCTCCTCACCCCCACCGACGAG
>JANODS010000384.1:0-1467 GCA_031412835.1 Acidobacteriota bacterium
CGCCTCCGGTCCGGTCATGTTCCCCAAGCTTTTCAACGGCAAGAACAAGGCCTTCTGGTACTTTGCCTACGAAGGCATCAAGCAGTCCGAGCCGGAACCGACCTTCTCCACTGTCCCCACGGAAGCCCAGCGCGGTGGCAACCTCTCCGGCCTCCTCGGTGTCAGCGCCAACTATCAAATCTACGACCCCCTCACCGGTGCCCGCGAAGGTGCCCGCGTCCGTCGCGAACCTTTCCCCAATAACATCATCCCCGCCAATCGGATCAATCCAGTCTCTCGCAATATCCTCGGCCTCATCCCCCTCCCCAACACGACTGGCGCGGCCGACGGCAACAACAACTACTTCAACAACGCCATCCGCTCTGACAATTTCTTCTCCTATCTCGGTCGCCTCGATATCAACGCCTCAGATAAACACAAGTTCTTCTTCTCGTACCGGCTTAACGATCGGTTAGAAGACCGTGGCCGGCGCTTCGGCACAAACGTAACGGGTAACTTTCTCTCCCGGGTTAATAACGGCGCCACCTTTGACGACGTCTACACTCTCTCTCCTTCGCTCCTCCTCAACACCCGCCTCAACTGGACCCGGTTCACCGAAGGCAGTACCCGTCCCCACGACGGCTTCGACTTCCTCTCCCTCGGCTTCCCCGCCAACATGGGAGCCGCCAGCGCCAAACGTGTCATCCCTTTCATTGACTTCAGCAATTTCACTGACATTGGTGAATCCGGCGGCGACAGAACCCCCTTCGATAGCTTCCAGATTTTCTCCACCCTGACCAAAATCACCGGCAAACACTCCCTCAAAACCGGTATTGATCTCCGCCAACAGCGCGAAAGCTCGAATGGCTTCGGCAACTCCTCCGGCCGTTTTGTTTTTAATAACTCGTACACACGCGGCCCGCTCGATAATTCGCCCGGCGCTCCGCTCGGTCAGGATCTCGCCAGCTTCCTCCTCGGCGTCGTCGGCCCGGACGGCAACAGCAACTTTGACGTCAACGCATCCCGTACCCAGCAAGCTAAGTACTTCTCGACCTTCCTGCAAGATGACTGGCGCGTTCGCTCCAACTTAACCCTGAATCTGGGCGTTCGCTACGAAATTGAAACTGGTACCACCGAACGTTTTAATCGCACGACCGTAGGCTTCGATCCCACCGCGATCAACCGAACGACGGCCGCTGCCCGCGCCGCCTATGCCCTCGCGCCCAACGCCGCCCTGCCCGTTTCCAACTTCAATCCCACGGGTGGCGTCCTCTTCGCCGGCCCGAACCAGAACTCCATCTACAACCCGCCGAACACCTCCATCAGCCCCCGCTTCGGCTTCGCCTGGACGCCCGCGAAAATTGGCGGCAAAACGGTCATACGTGGCGGTGCCGGGGCCTTTTACTCCACTTACGGCACCACCGGCGTTCTTCAGCCCGGCTTCAGCCAACGCACATTGGTCCCGGCCAATGACAACGGCGACCTCAG
>JANODS010000385.1:0-2635 GCA_031412835.1 Acidobacteriota bacterium
CCCGTGAAAGTTTCCCTTCACCCCCGGCAAAAACGAGTAATCTTTCGAAGACTGCGCGTCGCCCATCATCATCGTCGCCACCCGCGTCGAATCCGTCCAGAACGCCAGCACCATAATGTCCAGCATCAACCGCACGTGCTCTAAGTGCGAATCCGGAATCCCCGCCACCGGCCGATCCAACGGAAATTTCCCCTCGTTGATCCAACGCTTCTGCGGTTTCATCGAAGCTTCCAACCGCCGTTCCACGCTCCGCACCGATTCAAAATACTCGTCCAGCCGCGCCTGGTCGCCCCGGCTCCCTTTCGCCCGCAACGCCCGCGCCTGCTCCCGAACGATATCCAACACCGACGTCTCATCCCGCTGCAACGAACCCAGCATCTCCGGCGACTGCGGATTCACGCCAGATACCACCGGCTGCCGCTTATTCCGAAACAACCGGTCAAACGCCAACTGCGGCACGATCTCTTTTGGCACCGGCGTTTTCGGATCCGCCCACGACAGAAACGAACCCAGCGCCCGTGGAAACCCGCCGCCCGCCGTGTCAATGCCAGTCCGCGGCGCGTCAATCCCTAACTCAAGCGAAGGCAGCGGCGTCTGGTGGCCAATCCGCTGCGCAAGAATCTGATCCACCGTCGTCCCGCCGGAATCCAAATCCCCGCCCGTCGTACGCTCCACAAACCCGCCCGACAACCACGCCGGCACCTTCGGCCAATGCCCATTCCGCCCCACCGTGTTCTTATTCCACAAGTTCTCCAGCAGCATGAACTCGCTCTGCAAACCCTCTAGCGGTTTCAAGTGCGAAGTAAGCGCGAACTCCTCTCCATCCCCCGCCGGCGTCCAACTCTCCGGCCAAACCCCGTTCGGCATGAAGATACACGCCAAGCGCAAAGGCGGTGCCGCCAAACGGTCCACTCCAACCGCCGCCCCCATCACCCCCGATTCCAGCCACGGCGTCGCCAAAGCAACGCCCAATCCCCGCAAAATGTTCCGACGTGTTTGCATAGTAACCTCGAACCTTACTTTGTACCCAACAACCGCTTCGGAGCCTTCTTCACGGGCGTATGGCTCTCCATCACCGCCGCATCGGCTTGGGTATTCCGAAACGGCGTACTTAAAACAATATCGCGAATCAACGTCCGCGTCTGATACCCGTTCTTCGCCATCGTGTCCATCAGCCGCTGCACCGTGCACTGGTCCCCGTCCTGCAACCCCCGGCCTAACGCATAACCCAACAATTTCGAAGTAAACTGCCGCGTGAACTCCTCTTTCCGATTGAGCAACACCGCCCGCAGCTCCACCGGTCCATTGAACTTCTCCCCGCTCGGCAACGCCCCCGATGCGTCCACCGCCGACCCATCCTCGTCCTTATCCCGCCACCGCCCCATCCAATCGAAATTCTCGAGCCCCAAGCCGATCGGGTCCATCAAATTATGGCAAGCCGCGCAGGAAGTGCTCTCCCGGTGCTTGGCCAACATCGCCCGCACCGTCATCTTCTTCGCCGACCCCTTCGCTGCCTCCAACGCCGGAACATCCGCCGGCGGCGGCGGCACCGGCGTCCCCAATAAAGTCTCCAAAACCCACGCCCCCCGCAACACCGGACTCGCCTGCTTGTAATGCGAAGTCATCGCCAACACCGATGCCAACCCCAACACCCCCGCCCGCCGGTCATCCGGCCACTGCACCAAATGGAACCCCGGCCCCGGCGGCAACTTCACCTTCCCCTCTAACTCGTAATACTTAACCAACCTCTCTGTCAAGAACGTATAATTCGCCGTCAGCAAGTCCAACACTGGCTTATTCGTCGACAAGATATGGTGAAAGAACAGCTCCGGCTGCTCCCGCAAATCCGCCGCCCCTTCCGGCGTGTAGAAATGCTGTAACTCCGTTAGCAACGGCACCGCCCGCCCACCAATCTCCTGCGTCCCCAGCCATTGCCCCATAAACCCGCCCGCCAACACCCGCGAACGCGGATCATCCAGCATCCGCTCCACCTGCGCCCCCAGCACCCGCGGATCCTGCAACTTACTCTCACCCGCCAACCGCAATAACTCTTCATCCGGCATCGTCGACCAAAGGAAGTAACTCAACCGCGAAGCCATCTCGTACTGCCCCACCGGTCGTATCCCCGGCCTCGGGTCGTTCTCTTCCACCTTGAACAAGAACCGCGGCGAAATTAGCACCGCCTTCAACGCCAGCTTCACGTTCTCTTCAAACGGCTCCCCCCGCTTGTCCCCCCGGTCGTACAACGTCAGCAGCTTTTCGATCTCTTCCGCCGCCACCCGCCCCCGATACGCCCGCGGCAACACCCGCGCCAAAATCCGCCGCGCCGCCATCCGGTTATCCCCCGGCGACTGCCCCACCACCAGCCCCAGCAACCGAAAATGCAAAGCCCGCTTCTCCGACGTAACCTCCGTCGGCCGCTGGTCCACCGTCAAACTATAAAACTCAATTCGCTCCGGTCCATTCGTAACCGTTACCGTATGCGCCCCCCGCCCCAATGTCGCCGTCACCGCCCGCGCCGTCGCTCCGCCCCCCGAATCCCTGGCAAAACTCACCGACCCCGCCGCCACCCCGTCCACCAACACTTTCATCGTGAACGGCGTCAACTTCGGCCGCTCCACGGAAACCCGCAACG
>JANODS010000386.1:0-1435 GCA_031412835.1 Acidobacteriota bacterium
ACGCCCTGCGTCAACGTCGCGTAATTCAACGGATTGTTATTGATATTCGGAATCGACTTAATCACTTCTTCCGACACCGTATTGATTACCCGGCTCGATTCCGTTTGTAACTCCACCGCGCTACCGGTAATCACCACCGACGTATCCACCGCGCCAACTTCAAGCCTCACATCCACGCGCAGCGTCTGGTTCGTCGTCAACGCCAGTTCGTTGCGAGAAGCCGACTTAAAACCGCTCTTTTTGAACGAGACCTGGTAAGTCCCGAATGCCAGATACGGGGCACTGTACTCCCCGGCGGAGTTCGTCCGCAAATTCAGCACGGAATTAGTATTGGTTTCTCGAACCGTCACCTCGGCATCCACCACCGTCGCACCGGACGGGTCAAACACCGTACCGAGAATTGTGCCAGACCGGATCTGCGAAAACGCAAGGCCGGCCAAAAGAGAAGCGGCGCTCACCGCGCACCACAATTTGCTACGAAGCAACATAGACTTTCCTCCACGAGACGTTAAAGCGAGAGAGGCGCTTGACCCAATTGTAGCCAAAGTTCAAAAAAGCGTCGCCCAACCTGTCTTACGGCCTCCGGGACATCGGCGCTCACCGACACCCGGCTCCGCGCCCCCGACCGCGCTCGCCCCCTCATGCGTAATACACCCTATCCGCTTAGAATGAAGGGATGAAGCACGGGATATTCTTCTTCTTGGCCGCCTCCCTGGCAGCCGAATCCAATTGGCCCCAGTACCGCGGCAACGCCGCCAATGGCCTCGGCGACGGCTCGCCCGCCCTCACCTGGGACGGTGCTAAAGGCAAAAACGTTAAATGGAAAACCCCCATTCCTGGCCTCGGCTATTCCAGCCCCGTCATCTGGGGCGACCGTGTCTTTCTCACAAGCGCCGTCCCCGTCAAGGGATCCTCGGCCACAAAGCTCGGCCTCTACGGCGACATTAAACCCGTCGACAACGAAGGCGAGCACAGCTTCATCGTCTACTGCCTCAACCGCCGCACCGGCAGGATCCTCTGGCAGCAAACGGCCATCTCCGGCCAGCCCAAAGTCAAGCGTCATCCTAAGTCCAGCCACGCCAACCCCACCCCCGCCACCGACGGCCGCCACTTAGTCGTCTCCTTCGGCTCCGAAGGCCTCTACACTTACAACCTGGACGGAAAGTTACTTTGGAAGAAAGATCTTGGCGTCCTTGACGCTGGCTTCTACCGCGCCCCCGAAGCCCAATGGGGCTACGCCAGTTCCCCTATCATTCACGAAGGAAAAGTCATCATCCAAGCCGACGTCCAGAAAGACTCCTTCCTCGCCGCGTACAACGTCCAAACCGGCGTCGAACTCTGGCGCACGCCTCGCGCCGACGTCCCCACCTTTGGCACCCCCGCCGTCGTTCCCGGCGCAAATCCGCAAGTCGTCGTCAACGGCTGGAAGCACATC
>JANODS010000387.1:0-7444 GCA_031412835.1 Acidobacteriota bacterium
AAATCGGTTCCTGCGCGATTCTCATCACCTTCCGAACCTTGCCCACGGGCATTTCCAAACGACGCGCCAACTCGTCGGTATTCGGTTCCCGGCCCAACTCCTGCTGCATCATGCGCTGCGTCCGAACCAGCTTATTGATCGTCTCGATCATATGCACCGGAATGCGGATCGTGCGCGCCTGATCGGCAATCGCACGGGTGATTGCCTGTCTTACCCACCAAGTCGCGTAAGTCGAAAACTTATAACCTCGCAGGTAGTCGAACTTATCCACAGCCTTCATCAGGCCGATGTTGCCTTCCTGAATCAGGTCCAAGAACTGGAGTCCGCGGTTTGTGTACCGCTTGGCAATCGAAACCACCAATCGAAGATTTGCTTCCACCAGCGACTTCTTCGCTACGTCCGCTTCCGCATCGCCCCGGTCGAGAAGGTTCAGCGTCCGCCGGAGTTCCGTCGAAGTGGCCCCGCACTCATCCACCAAACCCTGCAACCGGGTCGACAGAGCCTTTAAATCCTTCCGAAGTTCCTTCAACGGTTCCGCCATCGCCGGGTTCGTTTCGAACTCCTCGGCTTGGCGCTGCGTCCGGATGATCTCCTGTTCAATCGGCCGAATCTGATCGAGAGCCGTCCGCACCCGATTCGCCAGACGACGAATCACCAGCGAACTAAAGGGAATCTGCCGAATCTCCCGCGAAATCTTCACTAGCTGACGGCCCAATTGCATCCGCAGCGCTCGATTCGGCTTCGGCTTGGTCGACCGTGGCGTTAACGCTAGCTTTTGCCGAATTCCCTGCGCCAAGTGCGCCTCGGCTTCGATCGTGGTAAACGTCGCAAACAGATCGTTCTGCTGCTTCAGCAGATCCTCTTCGTCTTCGTTAAAATCGTTTAACGTCAGCGCGTCGCGCAGCGGTAGCGCGTTCGATTCAATATCAGACCGAACATATTGCAGCTCACGGATCACTAGCGCCGAACGCGAAAGCGTCTTGTTGATGATGCGTTGCCCCCGTTCAATGCGCCGCGCCAGCTCAATTTCGCCATCCCGAGTCAGCAGCGGGACCGTTCCCATCTCCCGCAGATACATCCGAACCGGGTCGTTCGTCTTGTCGGCAAACTCAGCCGCCGCTAGCTCAGCGTCGGAGATTTCATCTTCATCGCCGATCTTCTTGCCATACGCCAGTTTGGGCTCGTCGAGCAGATCAACCTCTGCCCCCTCTAGCTCCGCAAGGATATCTTCCAGGTTCGCCCCAGTTGCGAGATCGTCCGGTAGGACTTCATTGACGTCGTCGTAGAGCAGGTAGCCTTTCTCCTTGCGTACGTCCATGAGGTGATTTGCGCGGCTAAACTTATTTTCTGCGGCCACTGGAACCCCAACGAGTGCAACCATTAGTCTACAACACGCCGTCAGGCCTTCTCTTGCCTCTCCAGCGCGTTTATCTCCTCTGTCATCGCCAAAGCTTCCGCCAGGGAACCGGATTGCTCAAGCGTGCGAATCTGACGTTTCAAATCATTGATGCGCGCACGCCGACCCACCGCGGCGAGTTGCGCCAGGCAGGCTGCTGCTTGCATCATCTCTTCTTGTTCGTCTGCTGTTCTATCGGCGAAAACCAGCCCCGCCATTAGCGTTTTCTCGGGAGCACTCAAATGCTCTTCTAATAGAGAAAATTCCAGCGGCCCTTCCGACGCCTGCCGCAGCACCTTCTGCCACATTGGCCAAGCCGACGAAATCGTCAAGGCATAATGTTCCAACCGATCATCTTCCAGCAACACGGATGCCGCAAACTCACAGATGCTTGGCGATTGCAGCATCAATTGCAGTAACACCTTCTCCGCCGGCGAAAGCTCCAAAGCCGGTGCTGACAGCCGCTGCTCCGTCCGCTGCACGGCCATCCGCCGGAACTGGTCGAGAAGCATGGCTTGGTCCACCCCCAGCCGATTCGCCAACTCCGCCGCCAACGACGCCCGCTCCATCGGGTCCTGCACGCGCCGAATCGCCGGTAGCAAAAACTCCAGCGCCTGCACCTTCCCCTCGGCGCTCTTCGTATCGAACCGCTGCTGCGCCCGTCCCGCCAGCCAATGAAAGTAATTCTGCGCTTTGTCGATTCGGCTGACATAAGCTTCCGCCCCGTGCGCAGACACGTACTCGTCCGGGTCCAACCCGCCCTCCAAGGTCGCGATCCGCACCCGCATATGCTCCTCGAGCAAAATCGCAATCGACTTCTCCGCCGCGTTCGCCCCCGCATTATCCGGGTCGAAGTTCACTACCACCAGCGGCGCGTACTTGCTCATCATCTTCACTTGCTGCGGCGTCAAGGCCGTCCCGCAAGGTGCCACCGCTTCTTTCACGCCCGCCGCCCATGCTCCGATGACGTCCATGTAGCCTTCCACCAGCACCATTCGCCCCGTCTTCCGCGCCGCCTCCCGGGCCCGATGCAGGTGGTACAACACCAAACTCTTCGTATAAATCGGCGTCCCCGGCGAGTTCAGATACTTAGGCTCATCGCCTTCATAGAGCGCCCTCCCCCCAAACGCGATCACTTTCCCGCTCTCATTGCAAATTGGGAACATCAACCGCCCCCGAAACTTGTCGTAAAAGGTCCCATCCTCTCGCTTGCCCACGAGGCCCGACTCTTCCAGCTCCGCCGACCCAAACCCCTGCGCCTTCAAAACTCGAATCAAACTCTGCCCGCTTTTCTCGCTGAACCCCACCCCAAACTCCGCCGCCCGGCTCAATGGCAGCTTCCGCCGCTCCAGATACGCCCGCGCATCAGCCCCTCCCGGACCGGCCAAATTCTGCTGAAACACCTTCGCCACAATCTCATGCATTGCCAGCAAAGCCGTCCGCACCCGGGCCTCCGGATCGTTAAGGCCCGTCTTCTTTTCCGGCATCGGAACCCCAAACTGCTCCGCCAAGGAAGCAATCGCTTCCTGGAACGTAACTTTTTCGTATTCCATGACGAACTTGATGACATCGCCCCCCGCTCCGCACCCAAAGCACTTGTAGAACTGCTGCGTCGGATGAACATTGAACGAAGGAGATTTCTCGCTGTGAAACGGACACAAACCGATATAGCTACTCGCCCCGCGCTTCTTCAGCGGAACGTAAGCGCCGATCACCTTGACGATATCGACGGCGCTTTTCAACTGGGCGGCAAAATCCATGGGGGTATGATGTCTAGTATGACCCGCTTGTTCGCCGCGTCCCTATTTCTGCCTGCTTTGGCCCTCGCCGGAGAGCTGAAGTTTGAAGACTTCGTCGTCGATACCCCTGGCTTGTGGACCGTCAACGACGGCGTCATCACCGGCAAACACAACGGCCTGAAATACAACGATTTCCTCCGCAGCAAAAAGCACTTCGGCAATTTCCGGCTCGCGCTCCAATTCCAACTCGTCGGCGGCGTCGGCAACAGTGGCGTCCAGTTCCGATCCAAGCCTGTCCCCGATTCCCACGAAGTCGCGGGCTACCAAGCCGATGTCGGCGACAAATATTGGGGAGCCCTTTACGACGAATCCCGCCGAAAGAAGGTGCTCGCGCAATCGCCCGTCCCCAATCTCGACCCCAAGGCTTGGCACAAATACGTCATCACCGCCGACGGCAATCACATCACCCTCGAACTCGACGGGAAGAAAACAGTCGACTACCGCGAAACCGAACCCGGCATCGAGCGCTCCGGTTTCCTCGCTCTCCAAATTCACAGCGGCCCCGGCATCGAAGTTCATTTCAAGGACCTGCAGATGACTGAGCTCCCCGCCGGCCCCGCCACCGGGGAAAATGTCGCCAGCCTCATCCCCAACTTCTCCAACCAAGTGGGCCCCAAAGGACTTTTCGTCCTCTTCGTCCGCTCCGCCGATTGGTGACCGTACTGCAAAACTCAGCTCGTGGAGCTGGGACAACAAGAGGTAAACCTGCGGAAACTGGGCCTGAAATCACTTGCCGTCAGCTACGACAGCCCGGCCGTCTGGAGCCACTTCATGGAACGCAAGAAACTCGTGTTCCCTTTCCTAGCGGACACAAACTCAACGTTGATCGACGCGTTCGGACTGCGGAACAAAGCCGTCAATATCGATTTCATGCAAGGCATCCCCCATCCCGGCGTCTTCCTGCTCGACGCCAAAGGCCGCGTCACCGCCAAGTACTTCGAAGACGATTATCGCGAACGCTTCACCATCGCTTCGATCCTGAACGGCTCGTTCGGCCAACAAGCCGCGACGCAAGGCGAGTTCACCGGCAAGCGCATCAAAGTGGCCACCAGCGCCAGCACGTCCGTCGTCAAAGGCGGCCAGCGCATCCGCCTCACCCTGACGGCCACCCTCGGGCCCGGCCTCCACGTCTACGCTCCCGGTGCGGCGGAAGATTTCATCCCCGTCGCTTGGACCATCGAAGGAGCCAAAGCCGCCCCCCCCACTTGGCCTAAAGCCGACAAAAATTTCCAATATAGCGGGACTTTCGCGGCCTCGCGCGACATCACGCTCCCCCCTCAGTTGAAGAACGAGGAACTAATCGTTAAGGGCGTTTTCCGCTATCAAAGCTGCACCGACAAGATCTGTTATCCTCCCGAGAATGTACTTGTCGAGTGGAAATTCTTAAGTGAAAGCCACGACCGCGAACGTGTCCCCGCCGAACTTCGCCGCAAATAAATGGATTCGATCTACTACGTCATCACCTGGCTCTGCCATCGCACCTGCGACCACTGCTACGACGATCGCTTCCGCCCCTACCCGAACGGGGCCCCCGACCACACCAGCCCTGCCGCCATTGTCGCTAACTTTCCCGACACCCTCGGCAAGGTCATCCTCGCCGGTGGCGAGGTCCTTCTCGACCCCGTCCGCGAACCCGTCCTCTATCCCACCCTCGAATTGCTCTATAGCAAATACGGGGACCAAACCCGCATCATCGTCCAAACCACCGGCGACCTGCTGACTCCGAAAATCATCGCCGAACTTCGCGGCAATCACGTCTCCACCATCTCCGTTTCCGGCATGGACGATTTCCATGCCGGCATGCTCGACCGCCGCGAAAAAATCGAAGCCATGCTCGTCGCCGATGGTGGCGACTACGCGTTCTTCGGTGCCACCCCGGATCAATGGATCGGCAAGCTCTGGCCCCGTGGCCGCGCCTGGAAAAACGGCCTCTCCCAAGCCACCCTCGAAGACAACTTCTGCAACCAATGGAGCGGCGGCCTCAACTTCCTCGGCGGCGTCGGAGCCGAGGTCTCGATCGAGCCCAACGGCAACGTTTACCCCTGCTGCTTGAAAACCAAGCTCCCCATCGGCAACCTTCATGAAGCGCCCCTCGAAACCATCCTCGCCCGGCACCGCGGCAACCCGGTCTACATCGCCATCAACGCCGGCCAGCCTCAGGATATGGGCCTAGCCCACGGTTGGTCCGCCGATGAATTCCGCCGCAAGAGCCGAGTGATCACAGACTCCGGCCAAGTATACGAAAACCTCTGCATCGGCTGCGACCGTTTTCACGACGAAGTGTTGAGCAACTCCGCGTCCGACGGCCGCAGATAAGTCGGCTCAACAAGCGCCGGGTGAACCCCGCCCCGCTTCGCCGCAATCCGCCCTACCGCCCCCGCCAGCAGCGGACCGGAGTTAATCCGCACCGCTTCTCCGATAGCGAACTGTTCGATCTTGCAAACCGCCATCGGCACCACCACCGTCAAGTCTGCTGAAAACACCCCACAATAAACATCGCCCCGCCGGGCATCAAAAATCGGAGCCCGCAACGGCCCAGTTCCCAGGCTCGCCAGCGCTTCTAAATTCGTAACCCCAGCTAGAGGCTTCCCCGAAGCAAACGCCAGCCCCTTGGCCGCCGTAAGCCCCACGCGAACCCCGGTGAATGCGCCCGGCCCCGTAGCCGCCGCGAACAGTTCAATAGCGTCCAACCCTACCCCATGCGCCGCCAGCAGGCTCTCGATCGCCTCGAACAAGATATGGCCGAACCCGTCGGTCGATTCAAGCCGCCGCTCTTCCAAAACGACGTCTCCGCGCACAAGCGCAATCGAACCCACCTCATTGCAAACGTCGATCGCCAAAATCATTGCGTCAGCCGAATCACCTTATCGGCGGCGTAAATCTTCCCATTCGCGTTCATCCCCACCACCCGCAAGCTCAGCACCGCCGGGAATTTCGTCGTAATGTCCGCCGGAATCTTCAACTGTCCGCTCGGCCCTGTCCCCAACACCCGCGCCCCCTGACCCCCGTTCACCACCTCGCCCGTCCACACAAACATCATCGTCCGCGTCGCCCGCGTCGGCTTCTTCATCTTCACGGAGAAGGGAACTGACGCCTGAATGCTAACCGTGTCCACCTTAGGATCGGTCATCTCAAACGGCACCATCTTCTCCACCATCTCGAGTTCCTGCACCATCGGCTCCCTTGCTTCGAACCGATAGCTTTTCAGCATCCCTTCCTTTTTCCCGTCCCGGCTCAAATGCAGCACCCAGTCATGATCCTTCGAAGGCGGCTCGGCGACAAACTTCTCGCCCTTCCAATCTTTCTTTTGCTTGATGTAATCACCCGTCAGCGGATTAAACCAATAAACCTCGTAGGAGTGCTTCTCCACCACAATCTCCACCGGCACATTCGGATTCTCTATGTAAACGATATACTCCACATCTTCCAGAGCGACTGCCCGCGCCCCATCGACGTCAAAGTACGGCTCCAAATCCCAATGCCGCGTCCGCGCAAAAAGCTCCTGCCACGCCGAAACGTACTTCGCCCCCTTCTCGCTCGAAATGTTCACCGTCGGATACTGCCCGTTGCACCACATGTTCCAAAGCCGCTTCCGAAACGTCTCCGGGTCGTTGCCTTCTTCGAGCGCAATGCTCACCTTCGGCACCGTATAGAGCTGGTGTTCGATCGCCCCCAGTTGATCGTCCACGGTCGAATACACAATGTGATTCGCCCACCCATCCGCCAGCAGCGGAGCGCTCGTATCGCTCGTCACGCCCGTGCGCGGATGCCCATAGGGGTCCATCCTCTTCAGCGCCAAACCGGTCTCTTTCAACGTCGCCCGCGGACCTCGCAACTGCCACGTAATATTAAACGCCGCAAACCGCGCCACCAGATAACGGAGCGTCTTCTCCCGCTCCTGCCACATGGTCGGCAAATCGCTGACCACCAAATCCACCGTGATCCGCCGCTCGTTGTAAGCCCGCATCTGCCGCTCCACTTCGTCCAGCTTCGTCTGGTCCAGCACCAGCCGTACATGGTTGAATTTCTGCCGTAGCAGCGTCGCCGGGTCCCCGCCCGTCGCCCCTAACCAAAGGTGCGGCTGCTTGTCCTCCCCGGTCGCCCAATGCCGTAAATTTGCCGGCACCACAAACCCCGGATGGTCGCTCGGTAACGCCTCAAAACTGCCCGTTTTGCCGTTATATTGCGGCAAACTCGACGTCACCCGAAAATCCCATTGCCCCGCGTCCGTCGGCGAAACCCGCACGGT
>JANODS010000388.1:0-1248 GCA_031412835.1 Acidobacteriota bacterium
CCCGTATCAAACGTAATTTATTTCGGCGTCTCTTTGTCCTACGCTTCCCACCCATAAATACTCTAAACCCCGAGTATATCCCCGCCCCACCCCCCGGTCACCTGCGTCGCAAACGACTCCCCCACCGGAAACGTCAAACTCGCAAACAAGTCGCCCCCCGCCCGCCGCATCCCCTCAAACCGAATCTCGTAGTTCATCTTCGGAAACGACCCGCCCCAAGTCACCCCCGTCAGCGGTGCCCCCGCCGTCATCACCATCTCTCCACCCGCCATCGTAACCACGCCCTTACGCGGAAACGCCGTCTCTTTCCATTCCCCAGAAAGCGCCGACCACTCCCCCACCTTCGGCTGCGCCGCCAATCCGCCCGCCACGAAAAGCATTAGGAAACTAAGTCGTCTCACGCCCGAAGTCTATCATCCGTCCACGATCAGATACAATGTTTTCAAAATGCGCTTAACCATCCTCGTCCTCTGCCTAGCCGCCACCACCCTGGCCGCCGACAAAAAGAAACCCGTCGTCACCACAAAGACCAAGGTCCAGGTCGGCACCCCGCCCAGCACAAACAAAAGCACCACCGGCTTCGGCGGTCTCGACCGCAACGGCGACGGCCAAATCACCCGCGCCGAATACCTCTACAACAAGCCCTCCACAGCCAGCGCCGAATTCGCCCGCCTCGACACCAACAAAGACGGCCGCCTCTCCCGCTCCGAGTACCGCTAAACCTCGCCCAACGGCACCGCGCACCCAACGTTTCCTAACTCGGCCACCGCCTCCATCCCGCTCCATTCCCGCGGCGACCCACTCCCATCTTTAACCCTCGAATACCCCACAAATCACCAGCGCCGCCGGATAGGTCACCAGCCCGTCCTCTGCCGCCTCCACCAACAGCCCCGATCCAATCACCCGACAATCCTCGCCCCGCAACCGTTTCCCCAGCGCTCCCACCAAATTCGCCGCGATCACCGCCTCCTCATAAGTCTCCTCGGCCATCGCAAACACCTGCCCCTCCAAATACTCACTCTTGCGCTCCGCCATAGCCTCTAACTCCAGAAACTCTTCCAAACTGATCCGCGGAAGATGCTGCGCCGAGATCCCTTCATCATACTCCCGGCTCCTCCCACACACTGCCGCCACACCCTCGACAACGGACCCCGGCATCGCATTTGTCCCTACCTTCCTCGCCCGAACCACCCTCCCCGCTCCCGCCTGCGGGCACCCAGCCGGTAGCCGCCTACAGCTACTTCGGTT
>JANODS010000389.1:0-1028 GCA_031412835.1 Acidobacteriota bacterium
TCGTTGCCCCCAGCGTCGAATCCGTCCGTGAGTTCAAGACCCTCACCGGAGTTTTCTCGGCTGAGTTCGGCCGCGGCGCCGGCGTCGTCTCCATCTCCACCCAATCCGGCTCCAACGAGTTCCACGGCAACGTCTTCGAATTCCACCGCAACCACGTCCTCGATGCCCGAAACGTCTTCGCACCCCCGAACCAGCGCAAACCCGTCTTCCGTCAAAACCAGTACGGAATCGCCGTGGGCGGACCCCTCCTCATCCCGAAAATCTACAACGGCAAGAATAAGACGTTCTTCTTCTTTGACTACGCCGCCCTCCGCACCGGTCGCGGCATCGCCACCGTCAACACCGTCCCCACCGCCCAGATGCGCAATGGCGACTTCAGCCAGTTGATCGCCGCTGGCGGGCCTAACCTGACGATCTTCGATCCCCGCTCCACCCGCGCCGTCCCCGGTTCCACTACCCCTGTCCGTGACCCCTTCCCCGGCAACATCATGCCCGCTTCGGCGATCAATCCTGTCGGTCGCAACGTCCTGAGCATCTACCCCTTGCCCAACGCCCCCGGTCGCGTCAATGGCCTGTTCGATAACTTCACCTCCGTCCCCAATCGCGAAGTTCGCGACAACGTCTACACCGGTCGTTTCGATCACGTCGTTAGCACGAAAGACAACATCTTCTTCCGGTACACCTATAACAACTACAACCTCACCGCTCCCCAGGGTCAGTCTAACTGCTGCCTCCCCACCCCGGCCGACGCCGCTTCCCGCTTCACGCTCGGACCGTACGTCGCCGGCCTCCAGGACACCATTCTCACGACCCAAGGCTCCGCCTTCAACTGGACCCGCATCCTGAAACCCAACCTGCTGCACGAGTTCCGCGCCGGCTTCGCCCGTACCAACCCCATCACCACCCAGCAGGACATCGGCATCAACGCCGCCACCTCGCTCGGGATCCGCAATATCAACTTGAATCGCCAGTCCTCCGGCATCCCCACCATCAACATCGCCGACATCACTGGCATTTCCGGCGGCCCC
>JANODS010000390.1:0-4498 GCA_031412835.1 Acidobacteriota bacterium
CCCTCGCTACGCCGAGATCGTGGCTCGGTGCCAACGGGCGGTATGGGCGCATCGCGATGCCGGGTCGGGGTTACTGCTGGAGAACGTCGCTTCACGGGAGTTGCCCGAAGGGCGGATGATTTGCCCGGGCAGCATTCTCGAGATCGCGTGGTTCTTGTTGCACACGGTGGAGCGTGTGCCGAACCCGGCGCTGGAGGAGATGTTGCTCGATTCCATTCTGAAGGCGGTCGAGTTTGGATGGGATCAGGAGTTCGGCGGGCTGTACTATTTCATGGATCTGGACGGTCGGCCACGGCCGGAACTGGAAGCGAACATGAAGCTGTGGTGGCCGCATACCGAAGCGATTTACGCCTTGGTGCTGGCTTACACGAAGACCGGGGACGAGCGCTTCAAGATATGGCTGGACAGGGTGCACTTCTATACGTTTGCCACGTTTCCGGACTCCGAGTTTGGCGAGTGGTTTGGTTATTGCGACCGGCGGGGTGCGGTGGCGACGGAGTTGAAGGGCGGGGCGTACAAGTGCGCGTTCCATGTGCCGCGCGCATTGCTCTATAGCATCCAGGCTATAGAACGAGTGTTAGCGCTATCGAACGAGTGTTAGCGCGTGGGTTAGGGCGTTCCTGATTTTGCCGAGGCGGGGGAGGAGTCCGTCCGTTTGGCAGGCTGTCGAGCGGTACATCCGGACAAGCCCGGTAAGGTCACCGTCAGCGGTCATCCTAGCGCAGAAGTGGCACCAAAGACATTAAAATCGATTGAGAGACAGGCAGGACTTCAATGAATAATCACGGCTACGCCATCGTTCTGGAAAAAACAACCTCAGGATGGTCCGCATACGTTCCCGATCTCGACGGCTGCATTGCCGCGGGCGGTACTCAGGAAGAAACCAGCCAGCTAATTCATGGGGCTATCGCGTTCCACCTAAAAGGGATGCTCGAGGATGGCGACCCCATTCCAGAGCCCCAAAGTATTGTGGAATACGCGCCTCTGGCTTCGTGATGGCCTTCCATGTGCCGCGCGCATTGCTCTATAGCATTCAGACTATCGAACTAGCGTTAGCGCGTGGGATAGGGCGTCCCTGATTTTGCCGAGGCGGGGGAGCAGTCCGTCCGTTTGGCAGGCGGTGGTGCGGTCGGCGTAGAGCACTCCGACGAGGAGACGATTGACGACCACGGGCAGGACCGCGAAGACGGTCGGATTGACCGCTTTAACGAAGGCGGATTCACGGAAGCGAGCATCGTGGGCGAGATCGACGAGCAGATCCTGCTTCATGACGACGGCGAGCGAGAGCGGAGGGCGCTTCGGAAACGCGACCGAGGAGGCGAAAAGCTTGCGAGCGGCGGCGGGGTCCATGCCGAGAACGCCAACGGCGTCCATGCTCTCCAGGTTGCGATTGACCTCGCAATAGGTCGCCCGTTCGAACATGTCCGTTTCGAGGATGGCTTCGAGCGCGAGGGCGATGACACTTTGTTTGTCGACGCCGCCTTCGGCGCGGAAGAGCATATCCTCGAGCGGCTCCTTGACGCGACGGTCCGACATTTTGAGTTTATCCGGGCGTACGCCGAGGTGACGTAGGTTGTCCTGCGCCTCTTCAATGGCGCGTTCCATGAGCTTGGGCACCATGTCCGCGGTGACACCAAAGACACTGCCGTAAGTAGAAACCCAATGATTGAGGATCTTTTTCCGTTCCTCGTCGTCGCACCGTTGGCTGGCTCCGACGATCACATTGCCGAGTTTGGCGGCGAGGGCGATCCGGCTATCAGGATCTTCGGCGGCGCTCGATTTGAGCAGTTCGGGTTCCGAAGAAATGGCCATTTGGGGCGCGCCGCGCAGACCAAAGGAGGCCAGGACTTCGCGGCCGACCTCCTCAAACGTGAAGCCGACCATCTGCCGGGTGACGACCTTTTCAGCCATTAACTTGCCCTCACAGGCGGCGAGGATATTCAGGTAATCGGCTTGGCGATGGTACGCGAAAACGATCTCGCCAACGTTGGCGAGCATCCCGGCGAGGTAGGCTTCTTCCGAAAGCCGGGCGTCCGTTTTGGTCGCGAGTTGCTTGGAGACATTGGCGGACAGAAGCGAAAGCGTGACGAGTTCCAGAATGCCGGGAGATTTTTTGGCGTAATGTTCGAGAAATCGGGAACTGGCCGCGATGTGCGTAAGGGCGTCAAGCCCGAGCAGCGAGGCAGCATGGGCGACACTGAGGACGGGGCGATTCGAGCGGTTATAAAGAGAGGAGTTTGCCGTTCGAAGGATGCGAAGCGTCAGAGCCACGTCGCGCTGAATGGTAGTGGCGAATTTTTGAATGGTAGCGTTGAGATCGCTCGCCAAGGCCAGGATGGCACGGACATGCTCGGCACAGGCCGGGAAATCGGGGTCGCTGCGGACCTGGGTTAAGAACACGTCGAGGGGTGTTCGTACGGACGTCGAGTTGTCCTTATCCACTGGCTGACAGGGTATCATGAATGGTTGCCTCCGCCACTGCTGCTATTTGATATCGATGGGACGCTCGTTCGGCGAGCGGGGCCGCATCATCGGCAGGCGCTCGAAGACGCGGCGCGCGCAGTAACTGGTCTGGTCGCGTCGACAGAGCGAATTCCGACCCAAGGAATGCTCGATGGACAGATCATAACTTTGATGCTGGAAGAGGCCGGGGCGACCAAAGGCCAGATCCGGCGTGCGCTGCCGGATGTGATGGCGAAGGCGCAGGATCTATACGTGCGGCGGGTGCCCGATTTGAAGGCAAAAGTGTGCCCAGGGGCCCGGAGCCTGCTCTATAAACTGGCGCGGCGGCAGATACGGACCGGACTCGTAACCGGTAACTTGTCGCGGATCGGATGGAAGAAGATTGAGCGAGCGGGCTTGAAGCCGTATTTACACTTTGGCGCATTCGCCGAGTTCGCCGATGAACGGCGGAAGTTAGTAGCCCACGCGATCAGCCGGGCACGGCGTGAAGGCTGGATTACCAGCCGTTCGATGATTGCTTTGGTGGGCGACCACGAGAATGATATTTTGGCTGCGCAGGCCAATGGAATTCCGATTGTTTCGGTGGCGACGGGCATGTCTTCGGCGGCGGATTTAGCCCGGCTGAAACCCGACTTTCTGATCGACGATTTGCGCAGTTTTCCTTGGCAGGACCTTTCCCTTGAGTAATGAATCACAGACCCTGGCCGTGAAGCGCGCGCAGGTGGAATTTCACAATTTTGCATCGCTGGGCGAACCGGCGCGGGCGCAGCGGGTATACCTCGAAGAGAACGTACGGCGCGGTGCCTTGCTGCACCAACATGCCGCCTTTATTGGCTCGATGACGCCGTTTGTCGAGATCGGCGCTAACGCCGGCCATTCGTCCTACATGCTCTGCAACGAGTTTGGGGCCGACGGGTTTGCGTTGGACATTTCGGCCGATTCGCTGCGGTATGGCATCTCCTTAATGGACAGTTGTGGGTTCTCGAAGGCACCGGTGCGGATTGCCGGCGACGCTTTGAACCTGCCGTTTCAGGACGGGTCTCTGCGGGCCGTGATCGCTTATCAGATGCTGTCGCAGTTTCAGGATATTGAAGCGGTGTTCATCGAAGCCAAGCGTGTACTGGCACCGGGCGGGCTGTTCATTTTCGCCGAGGAGCCCATGCGGCGGCGGCTATCGTTGCGACTGTATCGGTGCGCTTACTACCAGACGATGAAGTGGTGGGAGCGGAAGCTGTACGACTGGGGGCTGTTGGGTTTTTTCGTGCAGGACGTAATTGGCGCGCAGCAGGAAGAGGGCTTTGGAATTCGCCAGAATCATCGGCTGGAGCTGCGGGATTGGCACGCGATGATGGTGCGGCATTTTGAGGACATGGAGTTTCAGTTGTTCGTGCCGCAGCGCGGCTGGGGCGAAAAGCTGACGAAGTGGATTGGCAAGCGGATCGACAAATACGGGTCGGACTGGGTGCCGGCGCGGCTTTTGGGCGGAACGCTTTCGGCGATGTGCAAAAAGTATGGCGAGGCGGAGGTGGACCCGAACGCGCCTTTTGAATCCCGGCTGCGCTGCCCGGATTGCTACGCCGGAATGCGGGTGGACGAGGCGGGGACCTTGCACTGTTTGGAGTGCGCATACACGGCACCGAATGAGGGCGGGGTGTACAACCTGATCCGTTCGCACGAGAAGAAAGAGCTGTACCCGGGTGATCGTTCCGACGTGATCGACTTTACATTACCGGGGCATGAAAGCAAATTGTTGGAAGGCTGGTATGGCCTGGAAGGCGAGTATGGGAACAAGTATCGGTGGATCGGGGAGCGCGCGACGGCAGTTTTGACGCCGGTCGATGCGGTGCCGAAGCGGATCCGGATTCGCGGCCACGTCAGCGCCGATTTTCTAAAGCAAAGCAGCACGGCGACGATCAAAGTGAAAGTCAACGGCAAGTTAGTAACCGAGCTTTCGCCGGATCGGACGGGACTGTTTATTCTGGCCGCGGAGGTGCCGGATGCCCCGGCGTATCAAGTGGAAATATTGGCCGGGCCG
>JANODS010000391.1:0-2526 GCA_031412835.1 Acidobacteriota bacterium
ATTCGCTCTTTCTCACGGAGCCCAACCGCGCCATCGTCTATTCCGCACAAAGCCGGGTCGCCTATAAGTTGATTCTTGATCCCTTTTTACTGAACCCAGTCAATCCCGAAGGGTATTTTTTTCCTGCCGACCAAGGCGTCGGGGTATCCAGCGAATTTCCCCGGGGTCGGACCGTCTATTTCTCCGCGCTGAGCGAAACCGTCCAAGATCCTCCGAACCGAAGTATCGTAGGGGGCGGTGCCATTCCGAAGCTCCTGGTGGCGGGACGAGTCGTGTCCGCACCCCCCTCGTTCACCGGCACTCCCGCCTATCTTTATCTCTTTAACGGCGAAGGGAACTCTGGTTCGCTCCCGCTCATCGTCCGGGTCACGGACAGCCTCGGTCGTTCGCTCCGTGATGTTCGGGTCCTGGCTTCGAACGGTGAAACCGCCGTCTCCAATGCCGACGGGTGGGCCTTTTTCCGCCCCCCGGGTTCACTCGGAACACCGGTCACCGTTACGGCGGGTGCCGCGAAGGCGATCTTCCGCCTCGGCGCGCCAAGCCGTGCGCCGGCGTCCATTTCCATCCTGGCCGGTCAAGGCCAAATGCTATCTCTGCCCCCTTCCTACCCCTCTCCGTTTCGCCTCGTCGTTCGCGATGCCGCCGGTTTCCCGGTCGCCGACACTCTCGTCCAGTTTTCAATCTCGGGGGGAGTTGGGCAGTTGGCCTGCCGGACGTCGCCGGTTTGTGCTTTCCGCACCGACGCAAACGGGCAGGTCGAGCTCGGTTTCGTTCCGGGTAGGGTTCCCCCCGAGGACTACTATCAACAACAGCAAGTTACCGTTACCGCCGACGGCGCTCCCCGGCGGACCATTTTCATCACGACACGCTCCTTCGGCTCACCGGCCAGAGCGGGAATGGTCGCCCCAGTCGGGACTTCAATTTCCGGTATTGTGAACACGGTCCTGCCGAATGCCATTCAGGTGAGCACCTTCATCGTTGCAGTCGAGAAAGTCGGCCAACCGATACCCAATATCGGCTTCTCGATTGCGACATCGCTCGCGTTTCCAGACCTCGGCTGCGACGGCGAGGCCGGAGTAGTCTTGACGAACGCGGCTGGCGTCGCGAGCTGTTCTTTACAGTTGGGGAGTCGAACGGGTGTCATCGAGCTCATCAGTAAGTTGAGAATGGACGGCGTTTTTATGGAGAACTCGAGGAGCCTTCGACTCGAAATCTTTGCCGCCGATGTTCCTGTTCTCCGCTTCGTGGGCGGTCAGGGACAGACTTTATCGGGAGGTGCAACATCCTTGCCGATCGTCGTACGGGCAACGGACCGTCTCGGTCTTCCCGTCGTCGGGCAATTGCTCCAGTGGAGCGTCGATCCGCCCTCGGGCCTCCTGTTGCACAGCGCTGCCGCAACTACCGATGCCTCCGGTCAAGCGGTCGCCATCGCAATTGCTGCATCGGTGCCGGGTAAGTACTCCGTTCGGGCTATCGGAAATGGACTCTCCGCCGAAACCAGTCTCTTTATTAGGGCAACGTCGCGGCTCTCCTCCCCTAGGTTTACTCTCTCCGCCATACCCGCTGTGTTTGGCATCGGAATCACACCGACTCCGTTCGAGTCCAGTTGGACGGTGGAGAGCCTCCCTCCTTGGATTCGAACATCCACCCCGGCCGGCTCTGGACAAGCGACGATCTGGTTTGTTTATGACCTGAATGAGTCGACGACCACGGCGCGAACTGCCACGATTACCATTGGAGGGGCTCCCATCGAAATTGTCCAAAACGCTGGCGTGATCCCACGACTGTTTCTGCGGTCCGCCGCCTCCACCTCGGGTTCAACGGGCACTTTTCGCGTAGAATTCTGGGGTCCAGAAGCCCGTCTACATAACGTCACAAACTTACTGATCCGCGATTCGTTGGACGGCCGCTCCGCGTGTTACGCCGCCTATTCCGCGCCGCAAAGAAAACTCTACCTCGTTAGCGACAGCGGTCCGGAAACGCTTCTACCCCCCATCTCAATCCCGTCGCAGGAATCGGTCAGTAACAGTCAATGCACCGTCCTTGGCATAGAAAGTTACCCGCCCAACAGTTTTGGTCCGCCGTATACTTTCCAACTCAAAGTCGCATTTCCGGCCTCCTTCGCCGGTGCCAAGGTTGTTTACGGCGCATTGAGTGACATCTATGGCCGCAGTTCGGGCTGGAACATCGTCGGCACCCACCAGGTCCCCGGAGCGGCCGTTTCCTATCCGCGCCCCCTCACCCCTTCACCCGCGACGGTCATTTCCAACGGAGTAACGATTCCGATCTCCTTCACGTTCGAAGACCAAACCGACGCCAAGAACATCGAAACCGCCTGGATGCTCACCGGCGACGCCCTCGACGGGCGCAACGCTTGTTCCATCGCCTATCATCGTCCCTCCAATCAGGTCTTCCTCATCCCTGATTCCGGCCTCGGTGATGCCGCCACCAGCATGCCGCTCAACGGCTCCGGCGTCCTGCAGAACTCCCAGTGCGAAATCAGCGCCAGCGGTGCCGTCGTCAACC
>JANODS010000392.1:0-10111 GCA_031412835.1 Acidobacteriota bacterium
CCGCCGATCCACCATCCCCGGCAGCGCCAACCCCTGCACAAACAAATCCCGCGCCACCCCGCAAGCCTCCTCCATCACCCGCGCAAACCCCGGCGTAAACCGCCGCGCAACCAGGTCCGCGTCAGTCACCCCGTGCCTCGCCATCAAGTCCTGCGGCAGATACACCCGATCCTTCCCCGTATCCACCGTCACGTCCTGCCAAAAATTCGCGAGCTGCAACGCCGTGCAAGTCTTATCGCTCAACGCGATCCGCTCAACGTCATGATACCCGCAAAGCCCCAGCACCAGCCGCCCCACCGGGTTCGCCGAATACACGCAATACTCCAAAACCTCGTGCCAGTTCGCATACCGAGTCTGCGTCTGGTCCCGCTCAAAAGCCAGAATCAAATCTGCGAAGTTTTGCCGCTCCAAACCGTACTGCCGCACTGTCGGCCCCAGCGCCACAAACACTGGATGCGACGCCGTCCCCGCATACATCCGGTCCAGCTCCTCCCGCCACCAACCCAGCAGCCGCAAGCTCTCCGCCACGTCGCCAATCTCATCGCCCAAATCATCCGCCCACCGGCAAAACGAGTAGACGTTGTAGAAATCCTGATGCAGTTTCTTCGGCAGCAGCACGCTCACCACATGAAAATTCTCGTAGTGCGAAGTCGCCAACCACCGCGTATAAACAAGCGACTCAGCGAGCCCCCACTCCCGCCCCATCGCCGCCGCATCGCGGACAAAATCTTTCGGCTGCAATTGCACTTAGGGAATAATAGCGGTTTTCATGCGACCGCTCGAATTCATCAAATACCGCAGCACTTCTTTAATCTTATGCAGCGGCTCCTCGCCCACCACAAAATCACGCGCCCGTATGTCGCCCCGCGTCACCGCTCCCAAAGCTTTTTGAATTAACTTCGGCGTATGGTGAAAACTCGCCTTGCACGTCAGCTCGGAATAATGCAGCAGATTCGTATCCAGTTGTACCTGCGTCTCGTTCGGGCATCCCCCGAAAAAGTTCACCGTTCCGCCCTTCCGCAAAAGCTGAATGGCAAGGTTCCAAACCTCCGGCTTCCCCACCGCCTCGATCACCACATCCGCTCCGCGCCCATCGGTCAAGGTCCTTACCGTCCCCACTACGTCATCGTCGTCGAGCACCGAAATCAGCTCCGCCGCTCCCATCCGCTTGGCGTCATCAAGCTGCACTTGGCGACGCGCAATCGCAATCACTCGCGCCCCCATCACCTTCAGCATCCGCACAAACATTAGTCCAATCGGGCCCAGCCCAATCACCACCACCGTATCGCCCTTCCGAACGTTACTCTCTTCAATCCCGCGCAGCACGCAAGCCAGCGGCTCGGCCAGCGCCGCGTCCACGTAGTCCACCTGCTCCGGCACGGCGTACAAATTCTTCTCCACGATCCGCCCCGGAATCCGAATGTACTCCGCGTAAGCCCCGTTGTTAAACAGCAGATCCTCGCACAAATTCTCCAGGTCCCGCTTGCAATAAAAGCAATCGCCACAAGGTGCCGAATTCGCCGCCACCACTCGCTGCCCCACCTGGAACTTCGTCACCGCGCTACCCGCCGCCACCACGTCTCCCGCCAACTCATGCCCAAACAACGCCGGAGGCATAATCATCCTCGCGTGATACCCCCGACGAAACACCTTCACGTCGGTCCCACAAGTCAATGCCACCTTCACCCGAACCAGCACATCGCCCGGACCGATGGCCGGAATAGCGACCTGCTCGATCTTGACGTCTTCTTTGCCATACAGCACGGCGGCCAACATCTGTTTTTTCACGGGCGGTAACCTTGGGGCCTCACTACAATTTTCAAGGATTCTGTCGTAGGATGCAAGGCCAGGTCAAATCCGGACATGATTTCCTCCAGTGGAATCCGATGCGTCACGAGTTCCTCTACCGGAATCGCCCCGCTAAACACTAAATCGGCGGATTCCCGCTGCAAATCCACATCGGCACTATACGAACCAAGCAGAACTCTTTCACCCATGCAGATGTCTTTTCCCGATAGTTCGATCCGTTCTTTATCCGACGTTTGGGCAAATAAGACGATCTTCGCCCCGGGCCGCGTCGCTCGCACCGCCTCCGCCACCACTCCCGGTGCCGAAACCGCCACGAAAACCACATCCGCTCCCCGACCCTCCGTCCGCGCCGCCGCCTCCGCCGCCACGTCGTCCGCCCGTGGGTCCAACGCCTTCTCCGCCCCGAACCGCTCCCCCATCGCCCGCCTCCCCGGCATCATGTCCGTAACCAGCGTCCGTATCCCCTTCGCCTTCAAAATCATCGTGAAGATCAGCCCAATCGGCCCCTGTCCCATCACAATCGCCAACTCGTCCGCCCGCGGCGCCGCGAGAGCGACCCCTTTCACGCAAGTGTTCACCGGCTCCACAAAACTCGCGGCATCGAAGCTAACCCCGTCTGGAATCTTCTCCACACCCCGTTCCACAATCCAATCCATCACCCGCACATACTGCGCAAACCCGCCCCCCGCCGCTTCAAACCCCGCCGTAATCCCGACCCGCTTGTACCCCGGGCACTGCGCATACAACCGCCGAGCACAGTAAAAACAAGCCCCGCACGGAATATGATGAAACGCCACCACCCGATCCCCCACCGCAAACTTCATTACCCCGGCTCCAATCTCCGCCACCACCCCCGCGGTCTCATGCCCATAAACCCGCGGCGGAGTAAGCAAGTCATACTCAATCTTCTTCAAGTCGGTATGGCAAATCCCGCAACTCTCCACGCGCACGAGAATCTCGCCCGGCCCAATCCTAGGCCGTTCAATCTCTTCCACGACGACCTGGCTCTTCCCGCGATACACCGCCGCTTTCATTCCACTAGAGTTCACATTGGGCAAGAAAATCTCCTAGAGCGTTTGCCGCGTCCCGGCCCCGCTTCGCCATTCGAATCAAGTCCCCCGGATGCCGCAACCCCGCCATCGCAATCCGAGCCTTCTGAAAACGCCCCTCACTGTCCCGGTACTGGTTGAAGTCCAGCGCAAAATCCTCCTGCGCTAAATCACTCACCACCCGCACCGCATAAAACGAACCCGCAAACCGCAAGCCCGCCGCTTCCATCTCCACCGCGTCCGCCCCCCGTCCCCGCAACTCCGCCTTCTCCTCCGCCGTCCCCACGAACCGGTCGCCACTCCACAACACCCCCCGTCGCGCCCCCGCCGGCATCTTCCGCGGAGCCAACGCCGCCCGGTCCCCCTGCTCGGTCCGCACGCCCAACGCCACCATCACCTCGCTCAACTGCAACCCTGGGTCCAGCGCCCCACACCAACCAATGCTCATCACCGCCGTCACGGTCTCTCGCTCTCGCGCCACCGCCAACCCCGCCGCCGCCAATCGCGGTCCGGCCCCGTTCGCCACCATCGTCACCGTCTGCCCATTCCATTCCGCTTGCCGCGCAAAATCCACCGGCCAATCCAACTTCCGCACCCCAGTGCAGTGCCGCAGCCAACCCCCAAACTCCATTGCATCCGCACCCACCGCCACGATCATCCGCAGTACCCGTTCGCCCGAAACCAATCCGCCGCCCGTTCCAATCCCACCCGCGCCACCGCCGGCTTATATCCCAATTCCCGCGTCGCCTTCGCGTGCGTCACCCACATCTTCTTCCGCGCCATCTTCACACCCTCTATCGGTGCCCGCGGAGCCTCCCCCGTCACATGCGCCCAACCCGTACTCACCAGCGCCGCCGCATACGCCACCCCGTAAGGAACTCGAAATTTCGGAGCCTCGCCCAACGCCGCAAATATCTGCTGCAACGTTAAATTCTCACTCCCTAAAATATAGCGCTCTCCCACTCTGCCCTTCTCCCCCGCCAGCAAATGCCCCCGCGCCACATCCCGCACATCGACGACGTTCAACCCCGTGTCGAGATACGCCGGCATCCGGCCGCTGAGAAAATCCACAATCGTCTGCCCCGTCGGAGTCGGCTTAAAATCATGGTCCCCCACCGGCGCCGTCGGGTTTACAATCACCACCGGAAACCCCTCCGCGGCAAATTCCAGCGCCACCCGCTCGGCCAAAAACTTCGACCGCTTGTAGTGCCCCGTCATATCCTCCACCCGCACCGGCAACGACTCGTCCCCCAACCCGTCTTTCACGAATTGCACACATCCCACCGTGCTTGTGTACACAACCCGCTCGACGCCCGCCCGTCGCGCCGCGCCCAGCAAATTTCGCGTCCCCTCCACGTTCGACTTGTACAACTCCTCCGGCTCCCGCGACCACAGCCGATAGTCCGCCGCCACGTGATACACCATCCCGCAACCCGCCACGGCTCGTTCCAACGACGCCGCGTCCTGCAAGTCCCCCGTCACCACTTCAAAATTCGAGTACCGCTCCGGCAACTCCCGCACCGGGTTCCGACCCCGCGTCAACGCGCGCACCGGCACTCCCGCCTCTGCCAGCAAATTGGCCACGTGCCAACCCACAAATCCCGATGCCCCTGTGACGAGTGTCGGCTTCAACGCTCTGCTTTCAAGAACGTCGAAAGCGCCAAAAGCGGGAACGAGTTCCGGTAAAGGTGGTACCGCAGATAAAACACGTTCGGGAACCCCGTCCCCGTCGCCGCGTCTTCATTCCAAGACCCGTCCGTGTTTTGTTTCTCAATCAAAAACTCCACGCCCCGCTGCACGCTCGACGAATACGTATCGCCGCTCGCAATCAGCCCCATCACCGCCCACGCCGTCTGCGAAGGCGTCGACGGCGCCACGACAAACCCATTGCCCCGATAGCTCTCCGGGCTCTCGCCCCAACCGCCATCAGCATTCTGGATGGACCGCAGCCACTCGCCCGCCCGCAACACCGCCACTTCCCGGTCGCTCTCGCCCGCCGCCCGCAACCCGCGCACCGCAAAACAAGTCCCGTAGATGTAGTTCACGCCCCAACGCCCCTGCCAACTCCCATCGGCCTCTTGCGAACTCTCCAAATAAGCCAAGCCTTTTCTGATCGCCGCGTGTTCAATAGGCACCCCATGCAACACCAGCGACTCCACCACCCGGCCCGTGATATCCGGGCACGTTGGATCCAACATCGCGTTGTGATCGGCAAACGGAACGTCGCTCAAAAACTGCCAGTTATTGTCAACGTCAAATGCAGCCCACCCGCCGTCGCTCGATTGCATCGCCAGCAGCCAGTTCACCGCCCGCTTCTCGCAGCTCGCCTGCGACCCCGTCTTCTCGCATTTCGTAAAGTGCAGCCCCAACATTACCATCGCCGTATCGTCGATGTCCGGGTAATACTCGTTAGCGAATTCGAAGTACCAACCCGACGGCTCAACGTTCGGGCGCTTCACGCTCCAATCGCCCTTCCGCCGAACCTCTTTCGTCAAAAGCCAATCGCCCGCCCGGGTCATCACCGAAGCCGGAGCCATGCCGCTCTCGCCCAGCGCGTGCGCCGCAATCGCCGTATCCCAAACCACCGAGAAGCAGGGCTGGAAGAAGAACCGCTTCCCGTCGTCCACCATCAGATTGGCGAACTGGTTTTCGGCCTCATTCCGGTCTGGATGCTCCGGCGAAAAACCCAACAAATCCATCGCCATCACCGTGTACATCATCGGCGGATAGATCGCCGCCAAGCCATCGGTGTACCGGGTCCGTTCGACCACCCATTCCATGCACTTCCGAATCGCCCGCTGCCGTATCGCGCCGCTGCCGAATCGTTCCCACCACTTGAAAACCTTATCGATTCGCAGAAACGTGTTTCGCCGATTGAAGAAGCCGTCATCCCGCGGCAACTCCAGCGTCACCCCGGGTACCAGCAACTCCTCGAGCGTAAACCCGTCCGGCACCGGTCGCGCCGTCACCGTCATCGCGTGGACAATCGACAGCGGAATCACAATCGCCCGCGTCCACGAACTCATCTCGTAAATCGTCTTGCCGAGCAGAATCAGTTCCGGCGGAATCGAAGGCACATGCTGCCGCGGATACAACCCAAACAGGCTCAGGTTGATCTTCACGTAGCTATTGGCCGCCTGCAACCCGCCGAGACCCAAAATTGTCTCCCGCAGCGCCACCATGCGCACACCGTCCACCGGAATTCCAGCGGTTTTCAGTGCAAAATACGCCTTCACGCTGGCATTCACATCCGCCGGACCACCGGGGAAAATATTGAACCCACCGCCTTCCAACTGCTGCTCCAGAATCGACTTCACCGCCCGGTCAATCTGAATCCGCGTCGGCGGATTCCAACTCCCGTTCTTCGGTGGATACAGCCACAACTGGAGCAGTACGAAGTCCGATTCCAGCGTCGTATCCGCCGTCAAGTCGCCCCACCAGTAGCCCGACTCGTGCTGATTAGCGACAAACCAATCCACCGAACGCTTCGCCGCCTGCGCGGTGGAAGCAACTAACGCGTCAGTAACTTGGAGGCTTGGGGTCATAGGGAAGCGGAAGTCGTGATCTGGGTCAACCGAGCGCTATTCAACTCCGGAGGCAACTGGAACCGGACATCCTCTTCCTTCACTTCTAACTCTTCCAACTCGTCGAATCCATTCGCTTTGAGATACGCAATAATCTGCTCCACCAGATGTTCCGGCGCCGAAGCTCCCGCCGTAATCGCCACGGTCTTTACCCCGGAGATCCACTCGTTCCGCACATCGGATTCGTCGTCCACCAAGTACGCCGGTACACCCGTGTTCTGGCAAACCTCCACCAACCGCTGCGAATTCGAACTGTTCTTCGACCCCACCACCAGCAGCAAATCGCACAGCGGAGCCACGGCCTTTACGCCGACCTGTCGATTTTCCGTCGCGTAGCAAATGTCCTGCGAGTGCGGCCCCTGGATCAGCGGGAAGCGTTCCGTCAACCGCTTTACGATATGGTTCGTCTCGTCCAGACTCAACGTCGTCTGCGTCAAATACGCCATCTTCGCCGTGTCTGGAACCTCCAGCCGATCAACGTCTTCCACCGTCGATACCAGCTTCATCGCTTCCGGCGCTTCGCCCAAAGTTCCCACCACTTCATCATGGTTCTCGTGCCCGATCAGGACAATCGAATAGCCCTTCCGCGCGAACTTCACCGCTTCCAAATGCACCTTGGTCACCAGCGGGCAAGTTGCGTCGATCACTTGCAAATTCCGCTCCACGGCGTCGGTTCGGACCGACGGGGCCACGCCATGCGCGCTGAAAATCACCCGCCCCTGGCTCGGCACTTCGTCAAGCTCTTCAACGAAGATCGCTCCCGCTGCCCGAAGCTCATCGACAACGTGTTTATTGTGAACAATCTCCTTGCGCACGTAGATCGGAGCGCCATACATCTCCAGCGCAATCTTCACCACGTCGATCGCTCGAACAACCCCCGCGCAGAAGCCGCGCGGCGTCAAAAGGATAATTTTCTTCCCGAAAGCCATAAAAAGGGATCTATTAGAGTATAGCCCGGATCTGCTCGACCAATTTCGCCTCGCCCTCGATTTCTACCCCAATCCGTAACCAATACACCGCCACCGGAGTCATCAACTCCCCCAAATCCGGAGGCAAATTCATTAAATCTTTTTCAGTCGTTAACAAAACCTCGGCCCCTTGCAACTGGGTATGCTCTCGCAGGTAAGCCAGTTCCGCGTGGCGATAAGAGTGGTGGTCCCCAAAAGTCCATCGAAACAACGGAACCACACCCTGCTCCCGCAACGTCGACCAAAACGTCGTCGGGCTCGCCAACCCGCAAAATGCCGCCACCCGCTGCCCCCGCAACTCCACGTCCTTACCCGTGCCCGCATCCACCCAACTCTCCGCCACCACTCTGGATCGGTAAATCGGCACCATCGCCAGCCGCGACCGCAGCGCGGCGTACGTCCGTCCCCGTTCCGTCCGGGTCAACAAGATCGCCGACGCCCGATCCAACGCCTCGGGCATCTCTCGCAATCGCCCCAACGGAAACGAAGCGTCGCCTGCGAAAGGGTCCCGCGCATCGAGCAACACCAAATCAAACTCCCGAGCTAGCCGGTAGTGCTGAAACGCATCGTCCAGCAAGAACAACTCCGGTTTCAACGCCGCCTCCATCGCCCGGCCCACCGCGTACCGTTCTCCGCCCACTCCCACATGCGCCGCACCCGACCTCACGAATATCTGCGCTTCGTCCCCCGTCCGCTCCACCGGCATCGCGGTCCCCCGCGGAATCACGGTCACCGGTTCGGTCAACAGCCGCTTGTAGCCCCGCGTTAAAATCGCCGGGTTCGCAAAATGCCGCGCTAACCGCAGCACCGTCGGCGTCTTCCCCGACCCGCCCATACTAATCCCCCCGACGCTCACCACCGGCGTATCCAACCGACGCGCCACCGCGCGCCTTCGATTCCACCGTCCTCCCCACTTCCACAGCACCGACAATGGCGCGAACACCACCCAGAACATCCAAGGGTGCAGCGGCACCGGCCAAGCCCGCTCAATCTCTTCCCGCAGAACTTCCAAGGTCCGACCTAGCGCCCCCCGCCGCTGCTCCGCCAACTCCTTCGCCCGCCCGCCCCACTCGCCGGGTTCCCGCAGCAACTCCGCCACCACCGCCGCAAAATCCTCCCGTCCGCACCGTTTCAATCCCCCCCCTGCCGTAAACGCCGTCGCGATCTCCGCGAAGTTCTCCATGTGCGGCCCGGCCACCACCGGCTTGCCGAACAACGCCGGTTCCAAGATGTTGTGGCCGCCGCGCTGCGCCAGCGTACCGCCCATCACCACTACGTCGGCCAGGCGAAACACCCCGCTTAACTCCCCCATCGAATCCAGAAGCAACACCCCCGGAGCCGCCATCGGCGTCAACTCCGTCCGCCGCCGAAAGGCAATCCCCGCCGCCTTCAGCTTCTCCGCCACCACGTCAAACCGTTCCGGTTTCCGCGGCGCCAAAATCATCACGAGCCCCGGGAACGCCTTCAACCATCCCCCCCAACTCGCGATCACCAAATCGTCTTCGTCGATATCCTCGCAATGCGTGCTCGCCACTACCAGCACCTTCTCCGCCCCGGCCACCCAGGCCGCCACGTCCGCTGGCGTCGCGATCTGCTCCGGATCAAAGTCGTACTTCAAGTTCCCGTTGTCCACGGCACCGGTCGCGCCAAGTGCTATATAGCGCTTTTGATCCTGCCCGCTCTGCGTCAGCACCCGATGTGGAATCGCCATCACCGGTCGAAACAGCCAGCGAAACCGCTCGTACCGCGGCAGCGCCCGGTCCGATATTCGGCCATTCGCCACGATCAGCCGAGCCCCGCTACGCCGCGTCTCCCGCCACAAGTTCGGCCAAATCTCCGTTTCCAGAATCACCACGAGCGTCGGCCGCAGCGCCCGCAAAACCCGTCGCACCGCAAAGCAAAAATCGAGCGGCGTGTAGAACACCCCGTCCGTCCAACCGGCCAACTTCTCCTCGGCCATCCGTCGCCCCGTCGTCGTCGTCGTCGAAATGTAGATTGGCGTATCCGGGTACTCCCCCCGCAGCGCCCGAACCAATTCGAAAGCGCTCAACACTTCGCCCACCGACACCGCGTGCAACCAAATGCCCCCGGGTGCCGTCACAGGGAAAGGCAGACCGCCGAACCGTTCCGGCAACGTCTTGCCGTAGCGGACCATCAAATACACAAACAGCGCGGGAAATCCCACGAGCTGTGCCAAGCGATAGAGAAGAAAAATAATGGTCTGCAATCGACAGCCCCCAGTATAGCCGCGTCCCCTACAATGAAACTCATGAAGGCCCTCTGCGTCGTCCTCCTCCTCACCGCCACTGTCCAGGCCGAAAAGAAGCCGGAACCGTTCCGGCCCGCCGCCATCGAGACATACGCCTCCAAGCAAACCAACCAAGGGCTCACCGTCGCCGCCGTCGCCTACGATGACGCCGACGAAGCCAAAGCCGCCTTCGGCAAAGTGAACCCCTACGAGCACGGCATCCTACCCGTCCTCCTGATGTTCAAGAACGAAAGCAAGAAGACCCTTAATCTCGAACTCGCCCGTTTCCAGTACCTCGTCCCCGGCTCCCGGAAGCTCGACGAAACCCCCGCCGAAGATCTCGCCCGCTTGAAAGGCCCAGCCCGGCCCCGCTACAACCCGACTCCGCTGCCGACTACGATTCCGGGGATGAAGCGGAACAAGAACCCCATGCAGAACCCGGTGATCATCGAG
>JANODS010000393.1:0-1630 GCA_031412835.1 Acidobacteriota bacterium
AAACATGCGATGGTCGGCCGGGCTACATGGGATTGTATCCGACACAAGCCGGGGAGCAAGGCGGTGGACGCCGGGGTCGTGATGCCGACGGTGAACGAGGGGCTTGCGGGTAAGGCACCGGACCTGGGGGCCCATGAGGTGGGTCGGCCGGCTTTGCAGTATCGGCCGCGGTGGCTTACTCGGCAGCCGTTTTATTCGTAGAGCGCCACGGAGCGGTCAAGAAGGTCGAGTTTTGAATGAGGGTCGGTCAGGTGGGGGATCGCTTCCGCTTGGCTTGGAGGTAGATCGCGATGCCCGCGAGGTGGAGACTGCCGCCTTCGGACCCGGCGGCGCGAAGATTCGGGTGTGGACGCGGATCCATCGGCATTGAAGTAGATCGCGATGCGCGTTCGGACCCCCGGGAGAAGATTGGGATGTGGCTGAAGCCGAGCTGGCTAGAGGCCGGCCCAGATGTCGGTGAGATCGAGGAGGAAGCCTTCGGTGAGGCCGTCGGCGGCGATCTCGCTTATGCCGGATAGAGTTTGGGGCGGGGCGTCGGGGCGGTAGACGGTGACGGTTTTGGCGTCGCCGTCAATGAGCCAGGCGAGAGGGACGCCATTGGCGATCCATTCGGCCATTTTAAGTTCAAGGGTCGAGCGGCGGTCAGAGGGGGAGAGGACCTCGACGATGAAGTCGGGAGTGAGCCGGGCGAAGCGGCGGCGCTGGGTAGGGGATAGGGATTGGATTTTCTGGTTGGTGATCCAGGAGGCGTCGGCGCAGAGGACGGCACCGGACGGGAGTACGTAGGCGGCGCTACAATCGAGGGCTTTTCCCGACTTGGATTGCTTGGCCCAGGTATGAAGCTGGCCGGCCACTTCGGCGGAACGGTAGGAGGATTCGCCACCAACGGGTGGCATGGCCGTGATACTTCCTTCGGCTGTGAGTTCGATGCGGAGGGAGGGGTTTTCGGCGCAGAACGCTTCGAAGTCGTCGGCCGAGAATTTGCGGGAGAGAGCGACCTGCATGACTTCTCAGTATAGGGCGTTACGCCTTCTTGGACACGACGTACAGGCCGGCGAGGACGAGGGCCCCGCCGGCTAGGAGCGTCGGGCGGAGCGGTTCGTCGAAGATCCAAGCGCTGAGGGCGATGCCGGAGATGGGGACCAGGAAGGCGTACATGGAGAGTGCCCCGGCGGGGAAGCGTTGCAGCAGTTGCGCCCAAAGAATGAAGCAGACTCCGGCGACGATCACGCCTTGATAGGAGATCGCCGCGAGGGCTTGCCAGGTGACGGCCTTCAGCGTGGGGGGCTCGGTCAGCGCGGCGATCAGCAGGAAGAGCGGGACGGACCAGGCCATCTGCCAGACGACGGTGCGGACGGGGTCCACGGTTTGGACGAGGTAGCGCATGTAGACTTGGCGAGCGCCGAGGAGGGCGGACGAGAGGATCATCAGGGCGTTGCCGAGGAGGGGGTTCGGTGCCAGGCTGGATGGTGCTTGGCCGACGGCGAGGATGGTGACTCCCGCTATGGCCAGAGCGAGGCCGGCGACGCGGGTGGGGGTGAGCGGGTCTTCGAGTTGCTTTGCGAAGAAGTGGCCGGTGAGGTTGGCGAAGACGGCGTAGGCGTTGAGGATGACGACGCCGTAGGCCGGG
>JANODS010000394.1:0-11520 GCA_031412835.1 Acidobacteriota bacterium
ATCACCGTGGCCCCGGTCCAAACATTGACCGATCGCGAGTATCAAATGATGCGCGACGGAGCCATCCGTTGCCTCCGCGAAATCGGGGTCGACACGGGCGGTTCGAACGTACAGTTCGCGATCAATCCAGTTAACGGCGCGATGGTCGTCGTCGAAATGAATCCGCGCGTTTCGCGAAGCTCCGCCCTGGCCTCCAAGGCGACCGGCTTCCCGATCGCGAAGATCGCCGCCAAACTTGCGGTCGGGTATCGGCTCGACGAGATCAAAAACGACATCACCCGCCTTACCCCGGCCTGCTTCGAACCCACCATCGATTATGTCGTCGCGAAGATACCGCGCTGGCAGTTCGAGAAGTTCCCTGGTGCGGATACGACGCTCGGCACCCAGATGAAATCGGTCGGCGAGGTCATGTCGATCGCTCGGAACTTCAAGGCGGCGCTGGCCAAGGCCATTCGCTCGCAGGAAACGGGCAAATCGGCGACGAAGGTGGAGGCGTTCGACGTCGAACTGATTCCCAACAAGCTCATCACCCCAACGCCGGATCGCCTGCCGTACATCTTCTTTGCTTTCGAGCAAGGGTGGACGGTCGATCAGGTCCAGGAACTGACGAAGATCGATCCTTGGTTCCTGCAACAGATCTTCGAGACCGTCGAATCGCACGCGGCGCTGGCGAGGAAATCGCTAGCGTCCATTACGACATCCGAGATGCGCGAGGCCAAGCGGAACGGTGTCGCCGATACCACCCTCGCTCGGCTTTGGAACGAAGACCCCTTGCGCATTCGCGACCGCCGCAAGCAGATGGGCGTTCGCGCCGTCTTTAATCGCGTCGATACCTGCGCCGCCGAATTCGAATCGTTCACCCCGTACCTTTACTCCTCCTACGAGTCCGAGTGCGAAGCCAATCCGAGCGATCGCAAAAAAGTGATGATTCTCGGTGCCGGGCCCAACCGCATCGGCCAGGGGATCGAGTTCGATTACTGTTGTTGCCACGCCAGCTTCGCGCTTCAATCCTTCGACCATGAATCGATCATGGTCAACTGCAACCCCGAGACCGTTTCCACCGATTACGATACCAGCGACCGCCTCTACTTCGAGCCGCTCACGCTCGAAGAGGTGCTCAATATCTATGACACCGAAAAACCAGACGGCGTGATCGTCCAGTTCGGCGGGCAGACCCCGCTGAACCTCGCGTTGCCTCTCAAGCGCGCCGGTGTGCCCATCATCGGTACAGCGCCCGAAAATATCGATCTCGCCGAAGATCGGAAGCTGTTCGGTCGGCTGCTCGACGAACTCAAAATTCCTTGCCCGCCCAACGGAACGGCGACAACGGTCGAAGAAGCCTGTGCCGTCGCGAACGTTCTCGGGTATCCCGTCCTCGTCCGTCCCAGCTACGTTCTCGGCGGTCGCGCCATGGTCATCGCCTACGATGAGGATACGGTCCGCCGCTATATGCGCGAAGCGGTTACTTTCTCGCAGGAGCGCCCCGTCCTGGTCGACCGGTTCCTCGAAGACGCGATCGAAGTAGACGTCGACTGCCTCTCCGACGGCGAAGACGTTTTGATTTGCGGCATCATGGAGCACATCGAAGAAGCCGGCATCCACTCCGGTGATAGCTCCTGCGTGCTGCCGCCGTTTGGCATCGGGGCCACTGAACTCAAAACGATTGAAGAATACTCCGTCAAGCTGGCCCGCGCGTTGAAAGTGATCGGCCTGATGAACGTCCAATACGCGATCAAGGAAGGAAAGGTCTTCGTCATCGAAGTGAACCCCCGCGCCTCCCGCACGGTCCCCTTCGTCGCCAAGGCCACCGGGGTGCCCATCCCGAAGATTGCGGTCGGCCTGATGATCGGCAAAAAACTAAAAGAGTTTGCTCCCCTCATGCAGGGAAAAACCAGCGGCGTCCTCACCGTCCCCCAGTTCTTCGTCAAGTCTCCCGTCTTCCCCTTCAATAAATTTCAAGGGGTCGACCCGGTTCTCGGCCCAGAGATGCGTTCGACCGGCGAAGTGATGGGAGTCGGCGAAAATTTTGGCGAGGCCTTCGCCAAAGCCCAACTTTCGGCCGGCTCTCCGCTGCCTTCTTCGGGTACGGTCTTCATTAGCGTGTCCGAAAGACACAAAAATGAGGCAGTTGACGTCGCAAAGCGCTTTGTGGAACTCGGATATACCCTTGCAGCCACCCGCGGCACCGCTTTGGCGCTAAAAAATGCAGGATTATTTTGCACAACCGTATTTAAAGTGAACGAAGGGCGACCAAATGCGGTAGACTTATTAAAGGCTGGTCGTTTGCAGTTGGCAATTTATACGACAACCGGTGTACACAGCTTTGGCGATGAAAAAGCCTTGCGTCGAGCCGCAATAACGTATAGAGTACCTTGTATAACTACTATGTCGGCGGCCAGAGCCGCGGTGGAAGCCGCAGCCAGTCGTCTCAGAGATCCGATTCGAGTTTGGAGTCTGCAAGAGATTCACTCGTAATCAACAAGTTTGTCGGTGGTTCCTCCGCCTTACACCCCAACCACCGGCAAAACGCCACGAGCCCTCTCCCCACCCCTTGGGCTCGTGGCACCCCTAATCAGAACAGAAAAAAGTACCCGTTCACAATGCAAATGAATTTATTTGCCTCTTGTGAACTTTTTTGTTTTCAGACACATGGCGATTATCGTCGATCCGCGGTGAGCGGATTACCCTTGACGAGCCTCTAGCGTGGAAGCAGAGTGGCATCCCTTTCGGGGCGCTTTCTCATTTCAACACTAGGAGTGCTAAATCATGTCGCAAGTGAACTGGCCGGAATCGTTTGACCCGGCAAAAGAGCGTGCCTACTTGGACGCCAGCGGCAAGGCCGTCTTTACGGTCATCCCCAAGGAGGTCACCGAAATCGCTTACATCGAGCCGAGCGAAGGGGGCGACCCATTCGCTGATCGGGTTGAGCGTGCCAAACAGTTGGCCGCGAAAGGCATGGTGATCGATGCCCAGATCGACGTTTGGGGTTGGGGGGCGGAAAACACCATGCGGTTGCGCCGGATGTATGGCAAAGCCACGGTGCCGGACGCCTTCGGAACGATTCAGATTCTCGTTCCGCCGGCCCAGTAGGTCCTAAATTGCGGTTACGCTGCTGGAGGACTCGGCAGCGTGACCGCTTGATAATCGCTCAATCGCGAAATGTCCATCGTCAGCATGTTGTTGGCTGCTCGACCATAAAGGTCGCTAAACTTGGCCCCGTAGACGATCTCCTCATCGGAATAGGAGAATCTCCGGTACACCACTTGGGACGACGCCTCGTCCGTCGCGGTGAGCAGAATAATGATCTCCGGGTCGTCCGTTAGAATCGCTGCGGCATCCTTCGAATAGAGAGGCGATTGCTCATCGATCGGATGGACAACCACCCACTGCGTCGCGAGGAACATCACCTCTTTCCGCTCGAGCGGCAGGAGCTTGAACTTTCGGACTCGTCGACCGTCGGTCTCAGTTTCAAGGCGGGAATACGTCACCTGCGCACTCATCTCCATCAACTGGTTCGACCGGCTATTCATCACCCGGAACATGAGCGCCGTCCCGCCCTGATACGGCGAAATCAGAGCCACCTTGCTAAACGCGACCGCCGCCGTCGGTCGGGAAAATCGAGCGAACAGTATCCCCGTCGCCAGCGCGAAGCCCATCAGTCCGGTGAGCGCCTCAATCGAAACCAGAAAATGAGCGGGTATGCTCGTCGGCGTCATCGTCCCGTAGCCGATCGTGGCAATCGTTTGCACGCTAAAGAAGTAGAGATGCAGGAAACGGTTGGCCCCGCTGCCTTCCACTCCGGAAATCGCTCCCGGGCCGCAGGCCATGTATAACCCCGCGAACACCACATTTAGAACCGCGTAAATCACCAGGACCATCCCAAAAAACTGTGGCCACGAAAGGCCCAGCAGTTTGTGGTAGACGTTGATCGACTCCCAGAACCCCTGTCCGACCCGCTGAACGTTAAATTCCCCATCCTGACGCAGCATCCGCCGCTGCTGGGATTGGGCCAAGCGGCCACTTAATCCTGACTCCCGTTCCTCTGCCATGCTTCCTTCTATCCTACAAGGAGAAGAACATCGGCCAAACGAGGCACCACGCCACAAGGCCAAACCAGTACAGCATCGCCCACAATACACGGAAATCCCGATTCGGCTGCTCGCCCTCCACCCGGCTTGCTTCGCTTAATCCCAGTTCCCGCCCCACCCGCACGGCTTCCTCCCGGGCCTCTCCTTCGGTGTGGAAGGGAGGTGACGTATTGATCCAGATGCCCTCCCCGGTCGCCACCCCGGCCGCCCAAAACGAGAGTTCGCCCGACCGCGGAACCCGATAGTTGTATCTCCAATACACCTTGCTGATCTCGCCGCGGGCCACCTTCTGGTCGCGGAATCCTCCGGGAATGACCCCCTCTTTGACGGTCACCCCAGCCTGACTCACCGTATACGTCGTCGCATTCAGCACCAAGGTCAACGTCAAATGAACTCCGGTAAAGAGGAGCGGAGCCATCGCCATCGCCCCGCGAGGCCACTCCCGGATGGCCACCGCGGCCACTCCCGCCGTGCATACCGCAGCCAGAATCCCCACCCAGATTGGACACCATCTCCGACGATGGACGATCATTCCCGCACCCACCGCTCGGAATTCGATATCCTATTGACTTGGTCCACAATCATGTCTGGTCACTCTAAATGGCACACAATTAAACACAAGAAGGGCGCTCTCGATGCCAAACGAGGGCGTGTCTTCACCCGGATTATCAAGGAAATCACCATCGCCTCTCGCGGCGGCGGCGATCCCGATGGTAACCCTCGACTCCGCACCGCCATCACCGCGGCGAAAGCCGTCTCCATGCCGGCCGACAACATCAAACGCGCCATTCAGCGCGGCACAGGTGAAATCGAAGGACTCACTATCGAAGAATACACCTACGAAGGCTATGGCCCCGGGGGCGCTGCCGTTCTCGTCAATGTCGCGACCGACAATAAGAACCGCACCGTCGCCGATGTCCGCCACATCTTCAGCAAGTGGGGCGGCAACATGGGCGAGCCGGGCTCGGTCAATTGGATGTTCGAAAAGAAATCGAACATCATCATCGAAGCCGACAAGGTTAGCGAAGAGAAGCTGATGGACCTCGCCCTCGAAGCCGGGGCCGATGACATCCAGCAGCATGGCGAAGTGTGGCAGGTGCTCTCGGAACCAAACGCTCACGAGGGTGTCATGAATGCGCTAGCCTCTGCCAAAATCGAAACGCTCAGCTCCGAAGTCGGGATGATCCCGAAAAACACGATCAAACTCGAAGGTCCCTCGGCCAAAAGCATGATTCGGCTCAACGATGCGCTCGAAGACTACGACGATGTCCAGAGCGTCTTCTCCAACTTCGAAATCGACGAAGCCGACATGGAATAGCCGATGCGAATTCTGGGCGTCGATTGCGGAACGGAAAGGACGGGCTTCGGGGTCATTGAATCCGATGGCCGGTCCCACCGTCTCCTCGACGCCGGAGCCATCAAAACCTCGCCGAAGTCTCCGCTCAGCGAACGTCTCCTGATCATCGCTGCCGGGCTACGCGCGGTGATCGTCGCCCATGCCCCCGAAGGGGCCGCCGTTGAAGCCGTCTTCCATGCGGTGAATACCCAAACCGCGCTGAAACTGGCCCACGTCCGTGGCGTGGCACTGCTCGTCCTCGCCGAAGCTGGACTTTCCGTCGGCGAGTATTCCCCGCTCGAAATCAAAACAAGTGTGGTCGGCTACGGTCGAGCCGAAAAAGAACAGGTACAGATGATGGTCCGCTCGCTTCTCAAACTCGATGAAATCATCAAGAGTAAGGATGCGTCTGATGCTTTAGCCGCCGCCATCTGCCACGCTAACCAAGTCCGGTACCAACAGGCGATCCGTCTATGAAAGTTCTCTTCGTACTTTTGCTCCTCGCCTCCGCCCTGGCAGCCCAGCCCCAAGTGATCTATAGCAAATCGTTTCCCGGCTCCGTTCCCGAATGGGTCCAGATAACGCTCGCCAAAGACGGCCAAGCTGTCTATACCGATCAAAAAGACGATCCTCAACCGCTGGCCTTTTCGCTTCCCATGGATCAGGCTCAAACCATCTTCGCCCTCGCCGAAAAACTCAATTACTTCAATCGTCCCCTCGAATCCGGCCTTCCCGTCGCCAAGATGGGCGAAAAATGCTTTCGCTGGGTCGACGGCCCTAAAACCTTCGAAACCAAATTTAATTACACCCAGGATCCCGACGCCCAAACCCTCCACGATTGGTTCGAACGCATGGCCGAAACCGAGAGCCACCGCATCAACCTCGAACGGTCCGCCCGCTTCGACAAACTCGGAGTCAATAAAGCCCTCCTGCTCCTCCAATCCAGTTGGGAGCGCAAACGCATCGTCGCCCCCGAACAGTTCTATAAAACCCTGGAGCGGATCGTGAAGAACGAGTCGTACCTGAACATCGCCCGCGATCGTGCCGCCTTCCTCGTCAACGCCTTCCGCGCCGAAACCACGCCCAAACCATGAAGATTTTCGTTTTTTTCTGCACCACTCTCTTGCTCGCCCAAGGCTCGTTGCCGCCGGCCGAACAGCAAGAGCTTTCGAACGCGCTCGCCGAGGCCGGCAACTCCTCCCATGAGTTCCTCAACGCCCTCGAACTCCATTTGAAGAAGTACCCCAAAAGCGCCTCCCGCTTTGAACTCGAACGCGCCATCGCCAAGTCCGCCCTGGAAACGAAGGACAACGCCCGCATCATTCAATACGGCGAACTCATCCTCGCCCAGGACCCGGAAGACATGGCCATGCTCGACGCCGTTTCCCGAAGCTTGCTCCTCGCGGGCAAGCCCGAAAAGGCTCTCCTCTACGCCGCCCGCTACGAAAAAAGCCTACGTTCGCTCGATAACGGCGAAAAAATGCGCTGGCAGACCCGCGCCGAACTCGACCAAGGCCTCGGTCGCGCGCTGCTGTATCAAAGCAAAGGCCATCTCGCGCTGAAAAAAATCCCCGCCGCTGTCAGTTTCGCGCAACAGTCCATGGCCGCCAACCCCACGCCAGAAGCCTCTCGCGCGCTCGGCGCGGCCCAATCCGCTCAGAACGACCCCTCAGCCATCACGGCCTACGCCGAGGCCTTTGTCGTCTCGCAGGAAGCCGAGCGCGTTGCCGACCTCGCCCTTCTCCGCGCCGAATGGCGCAAGTCCCACCCCGATGAAAAAGGCCTCGGCGACATCGTCCTCGCCGCCCACGACCGAGCCGTCGAGCGCGGTAAACAGCGCCTCGCCCGCCTCCGCGCCATTGACCCGAATGCCTTGAAATCCACCGTCGGTGACTACGTTGTCAACGGCGTAGGCGGCAATTCGCTCGACTTGACGTCTCTGCGAGGCAAGGTCGTCGTTCTCGATTTCTGGGCCACTTGGTGCGGCCCCTGCCGCGTCCAACAGCCGCTCTACGAGCAGGTCAAAGAACGCTTCAAAGACCGAAACGACGTCGTCTTTCTTAATATCAACACCGACGAAGACCGCTCCCTGGTCGCTCCGTTCCTCGAGAAAAACCGGTGGAACAAGTCGGTTTATTTCGAAGGCGGCCTCTCCCGCCTCCTCGGCGTCAACTCCATCCCGTCCACCATTATCCTCAACAAACGCGGGGAAGCCGCCAGCCGCATGAACGGCTTCATTCCCGAACGCTTCGTCGACTCTCTCACCGAACGCGTCAAGCGGATAATAGAAGAGTAATGGCTTTCAATCGCGTTATCTGGATCGTCCTCGACTCGGTCGGCATCGGCGAAATGCCTGACGCCGCGGCCTACGGAGACGCCGGTTCGAACACCCTCGGCAACATTGCCCGGCTTCGTCCGCTCCACCTGCCGAACTTCGCCGCTTTGGGTCTCGGCAACATCGCCCCGGTCTCGGGCGTTGGCCCGGTCGAAGTCCCCACCGCCGCTTACGGAAAGTGCACCTTGGCTTCCCCCGGTAAGGACACCACCACCGGCCATTGGGAGATGGTCGGCATCCATCTCGATCAACCGCTCCCGCTCTACCCGCAGGGTTTTGATTCCGCCTTCATGCAAGCCTTTGAGGACCGCATCGGCCGTGGTACCCTCGGCAACAAGGCGGCTTCGGGCACCGAGATCATGGCCGAACTCGGCGATGAACACGTCCGCACCGGTTCGCCGATCATCTATACATCAGCCGACAGCGTCTTTCAGATCGCCGCGCACCAAGAGGTCATCCCGCTGTGGGAACTCTACAAAATCTGCGAGATCGCCCGGGAAATGCTGCCGAACATCGGTCGCATCATCGCCCGGCCCTTCGAAGGCGAGTCCGGTGCGTATTCCCGAACGTCGAACCGCAAGGACTACGCCATGCCCCCCGCGCCCGGCATGTTGCTCGACCAACTTGCGGCCCACAAAGTTACGGTCCACTCCGTCGGCAAAATCTTCGATGTCTTCCTCGGCCGGGGCATTCAGCTTTACGACAAAACTAAAACGAACGTCGATGGCATGGCCAAAACGCTCGCCGCCATGGCCGATACGAAGGCCGGCCTGATCTACGTCAACCTCGTCGACTTCGACATGCTCTTCGGCCATCGCAACGACGTCGAAGGCTATGCCCGGTCGCTCGAAGAGTGTGACGCTTGGGTCCCCCACCTCCTCGCCGCTCTCGCCCCCGGCGACCTGCTTATCTTCACGGCGGACCACGGTTGCGACCCCACCACCCCGTCGACCGACCATAGTCGCGAGTACACCCCGCTCCTCGTCTACGGCGGAGCCCCGGCTGCACTCGGCACCCGAGCGACCCTCGCCGATATCGGCCAAACGGTCGCCGAAAATTTCGGCGTACACATCGCCCAAGGAACCAGTTTTTTACACAGCTTATGAGAACCCCCGTCATGGCCGGCAATTGGAAGATGTTCAAAACGCCGGCAGAAACCACTGCCTTTTTCGAGAAGTTCCTCCCGCTGGTGGCCACCGCCACCCATTGCGAAATCGTCCTCTGCCCGCCGTCGATTGACATTCCGGCGGCTGTTGCGGCGACGGTCGGCTCCCGCGTCGGCGTCGGAGCTCAAAATCTGTACTGGAAGACAGATGGTGCTTTCACCGGCGAAATCAGCGGCCCCATGATCAAGGCCGCTGGTGCGGAATGGGTCATCATCGGCCACAGCGAACGCCGCCAGTTCTTCGGCGAAACTGATGCCACCGTGCTCGAACGCACGAAGGCCGCTCTCTCCCATGGCCTCAAACCCATCGTCTGCGTTGGTGAAATGCTGGCCGAACGCGAAGCCGGCGAAACCGAAGCGGTACTCGCGCAGCAGATCGATGGCGGCATCGCCGGCCTCACCCCGGAACAGTTCTCCCAAATCGTCATCGCCTACGAACCCGTCTGGGCCATCGGCACCGGCAAGACCGCGACGCCCGACATGGCCGCCGACGCCCATCGTATGATCCGTGCCCGCGTCGAAGCCAAGTTCGGCGGTAACACGGCCTCAGCCACCCGCATCCTTTACGGTGGAAGCGTGAAACCGGACAACGTCACCGCCCTAATGGCCCAGCCCGAAATCGACGGTGCCCTCGTGGGTGGTGCCAGTCTCGACCCCGGTTCTTTCGCCTCCATAGTCAACTTCTAAGGAGCGCGCCATGCGGTTATTCGTGTTGAGTTTGCTGGCAGTTTCGATGTCTGCGCAGGAGGAGGCCGGAGGCTTGAAACCCGGCGGGGTCCGGCCTCCGGTTACCGATGAAAAAGCAGTCATTTCGTTAGCGCGGAACGTCCAAAGAGAGCTTATCCGAATGCCAAATTATGGGCTATTCGATAGCTTACGGTTTGGGATCAAAGGTTATACTGTCTACCTTCGGGGCTACGCCTCTCGGCCGACGCTCAAGGCGGATGCGGAACGAATTGTCCAGAAGATTGAAGGCGTCGAGAAAGTGGTGAACGAAATTGAAGTACTTCCCCTTTCGCCGATGGATGACGATGTACGGCTCTCGGTGTATCGGTCCATTTACGGCCATCCTGCCCTCTCTCGCTACAATCCCAACCGCGGAGCACCCCTGTTCCCATCTCTAGCCCGCCGCACCATGGGCATCACCCAGGATCCCCCTCCCGGCTACCATCCTATCCACATCATCGTAAAGAATGGAAATGTAACCCTCGAAGGTGTGGTGACCAACACCGGGGACCGTACCATAGCCGAGTTGCAAGCTAATGGCTCGCAAGCTTTCTCGGTTACCAATAACCTCATCGCCGCTACTGAAGAGGGCAAACCTCGGAAGCGCTGACCGCGCCGCCCCCGTTTCGATATACTTCTTTTTGCACTTGAAAGGAAGTTCCATGCGCCGTGTCTTGCTTGCATTCTACGGAATCATCGGCCCCCTAGCCGCCGCACCGAGTTACTACCGCGATATTCAGCCCATCCTACAGAAGCAGTGTCAAGGTTGTCATCAACCCGCCTCGATGGCGTCCGACCTCGACGTCACGACTTTTGAAGGCTTTGAAAAAGGGGGGAGACGCGGTCCCGCTTTCATCCCCGGCAAACCCGACGAAAGCTCGACCGTCCGCTATCTCACCGGCGCAATGAAGCCGCGCATGCCCTTGGCCCAACCGGCCCTCGCCGAAGCCGACATCACTCTCTTCCGCGACTGGATCGCCGCCGGCGCCAAGAACGATTCGCCCGCCGATTCCACCGAATCCAGCGCCGCCCTCTACCTCCAACCCCCCGTTATCACCGCCCTCAAATTCTCCCCCGACGGCCAAACCATCGCCGTCTCCGGCAACCGCGAAATTCTCCTCCACAAAGCCGACGGCTCGAAACTGCTTCACCGCTTGCCGGGTCGCGCCGAACGCATTCTCTCGGTCGCTTTCAGTCTCGACGGCAAACTACTGATCGCCGGCGGCGGCACCCCCGCCCAGTTCGGCGAAGTGCAAATCTGGGACGTCGCCACCGCCAAACTCCTCCGCTCCGCCCGCCTCACAAACGACACCGTCTTCGGCGCCTCCCTCGCGCCAGACTCGTCGAAGATCGCCGTCGGCTGCGCCGACAACACCGTCCATGTCTTTGAAACCGCCACCGGCAAAGAACTCTACAAAATCGGAAACCACGAAAACTGGGTTCTCGCCACCGTGTTCGGCGTCGATTCCAAACGCTTCGTCTCCGCCTCCGGAGACCGCGCCGCTAAGCTCATCGACTCCGCCTCCGGTGCTTTCCTCGAAAACGTAAACCTCCTGCGCGGCGAACTCAACGCCATCGCCCGACATCCGAAGAAAGATATCGTCGTCCTCGGCGGCGTCGAACGCTACCCCTACATCTATCTGATGGACCGCCCCCGCAACATGAAGATCGCCGACGACACGACGCTCGTCCGTAAGCTCGAACGCCAGGACGGCCCCATCAACGCCCTCGACTGGTCGCCCGATGCGACCCGCATCGCCGTCGCCAGCCAGTCCGCCGCCGTCAATCTCTACGACCCCGATACCGGCGAGAAGAAGGCCTCTTGCACCGGCCACTCCGCTGGCATCTATTCGGTCGCCTTCTCGCCCGA
>JANODS010000395.1:0-3397 GCA_031412835.1 Acidobacteriota bacterium
AAAAGCGGCTCCCCCATCCCCATCATTACGATATTTACGTGTTGGGAGCGGGGGTCGAGGCCGTGCTTACTACAAACGTAGAGGACCTGACCGACGATTTCTCCGACGCTGAGGTTGCGCTCGAGGCCCATCTTGGCGGTGAGGCAGAATTGGCAGTCCACGGGGCAGCCGACTTGGGACGATATACAGAGGGTGGAGCGTTTGGGATCCGGCATGAAGACCGTTTCGACCGTTCGCCCATCTTCTGGCAAACGAAGGAGATAGCGGGTGGTGCCGTCGGAGGAGGTGTAAGTTTCGGCGGCCTCAAGCGAGCCGAGTTCGTGGCCGGAGCGGAGTTCGAGCGGGAGGGCGGTGACCTCGTCGAGGGTCGAGACGCGTTGGCGGTAGAGGGCATCGTAGAACTGTTTGGCGCGGAAGGCCGGCATATTGCTGCCGAGGTTTTCGCGGAGATCGTTCTCGTCCATGCCGAGGAGACAAGCCATACCTTAGGGTACCGCGAGGCCAGGGACACCGCCGAGAGTCTTGGCGGTTTTCACGCCGCGGACGATCGCCTGACCCACCACATCCGCCGCCGCGACCCCCAAAACGTTCAAATTAACGGCTTCGTTTCCCACCGAAAGTGCAATGACGATGTCGCCGTCGCCCATGGTGTGGCCGGGCGAAAGGGCGCGCAGGACCCCGGCTTGCGCCATTTTGGCGAGGCGGGTGGCGCTGACCTTGGAGAGCTTGGCGTTGGTTGCCACTACGACCAGCGTAGTGTTTGCGGCTGAGAGGCCGCCTTCCTGACCTCCGAGCATGAGTCGTTCGGTATCGACGAGTTCGGAGGAGGCGGGGGAGTGGCGGGCACCGGCGACGAGAAGGCCGGTCCTGGGGTCACGGACATCGCCGAAGGCGTTAACAACAGCGAGGGCGGCGACCTTCACCTTCCCCATCTGATGCCCCGCCGAACCAACCCCGCCCTTCATCGCTCGCGACATGCCGAAAAGTTTGCCGACGGTGGCTCCGGTGCCGGCCCCGATGCAGCCTTCGGCGACGGGTCCGGCGGTAGCGGCGGCGGCGGCGGCGGTTCCCATCTCGCGGGTGGGACGAATGTTTGGTTTACCGATATCGAGATCGAAGAGGATGGCCGAGGGGACGATGGGGACGCGGTGGGGAGCCTTCAAGAAGCCGACGCCTTTCTTTTCGAGAAAGTTGCGAACGCCGGACGCGGCCTCAAGGCCAAAGGCGCTACCGCCGGCGAACACAATGCCGTGGACGAGACCGGCAACGTGAAGGGGGCTCATGGTGTCGAACTCCTGGGTGCCGGTGGCTGCACCGCCGATATCGACGCCGGCGACGGCACCGGCCTCGCACAGGACGACGGTGCAGCCGGTGAGGGCATCGAAGTCCGAGGCGTGGCCGACCTTAATTCCGGCGATGTCAGTGATCCCTTGAACCATACTTAGAGGGTGTCATAAATCAGCTTGTGCTAGCATCGAAATTCGGAGGGATCCGATCCGTTGCTTGACTGGTTGAAAAACCCCATCCTTACCTTTCAGGAGTTTGTGCTGCTCGCGGGCCGAGCGACGGCCAATATTGTCCGGCGTCCGTTCTATGGGCAGGACCTGATTTTGCAGATGGATACGATCGGCGTGGGCAGTTTGCCGATTACGGTTTTGATTGGGTTTTTCTCTGGCGTGATTATGGCGCTGCAGATGTCGCGCGCCTTGTCGCAGTATGGGGCAACGGGGCAGGTGGGGCAGATCACAGCGATTACGCTGGTTCGCGAGATGGGCCCAGTGTTGACGGCGCTGCTGATCGCGGGTCGGAACGCGTCGGGAATTGCGTCGGAGTTGGGTTCAATGAAGGTGACGGAGCAGATAGACGCGATGCGGGCGTTGGGGACGGACCCGGTGAAAAAGCTGGTGACGCCGCGGTTGCTGGCGATGTGTGTCACCTTACCGTTGTTGACGATCATTGCGGACTTTGTGGGCTTGATTGGCGGCTACATGGTGGCGGTGCCGCTGCTACGGCTGACGACGGGGTCGCAGTACTGGAACAACGCCTGGCGATCGCTGGAGTATAACGACATTGCGCAGGGGCTGCTGAAGCCGTTTTTGTTTGCGATTATTATTGCGCTGGTGGGCTGCTTGTATGGGATGAGGACGAGCGGTGGTACGCAGGGAGTGGGCAAGGCGACGACGCAGGCGGTGGTGGTGGCGAGCGTTTGGATCTTTATTGTGACGGCGGTGATTACGAGGATCTTCGTCAATCTCTGATGCCACGGCAAGAACCGAAAGAACGGCGTTGCATCCTCAAGTTCGAGGAGGTCTCGTTGGTTTTTGAGGAGGGCCAGCCGATTTTGGATCGGGTGTCGTTTGAGATTTGGAGTGGGGAGACGCGGATTCTGCTGGGGGCGGCGGGAGCGGGCAAGACGGTGATGATGAAGATCGCTTTGGGGCTGCTGCGGCCGACGAGCGGGAAGGTTTTAGTTTTTGGCGAGGACGTGACGGGATTTGACGAGCGGAAGTGGTTTGAGGTTCGGTCCTACATTGGGGTGTTGTTCCAGGAGGGTGGGCTGTTCGATTCGTTGACGGTGGAGGAGAACGTGGCGTATCCATTATTGAACCAAGCGCGGTTCATGGCAGGGGGGAAAAAGCCGACGGTGGATACGGTGAAGCCCGACGTGCAGGAGGCGCTGAATTTCGTAGAGTTGGGGGAGACGCTGAGCAAGTTTCCGAGTGAGCTGTCGGGCGGGATGAGACGACGGGTGGGAATTGCGCGGGGGTCGGTGACGGATCCGGAGCTGTTTTTGTATGATTCGCCGACGGCGGGATTGGATCCGATTACGGCGAACACGATTATTACTTTGCTGATCAAGGACCGTGAGTTGCGGAACACGACGACGGCGATTATCACGCATCGATTCCAGGACGGGCATTTGCTGGCAAATTTTCGCTACAATCCGAAGAGCGAACGCTTGGAGAAGCTTCCGGCCGGATCGCCTTTTCTCGAACGAACAAAATTCATGGTGATGCAGCACGGAAGGTTGGTCTTTGAAGGGACGGAGGCGGAGCTAGCCCTCTCAAAGGACCCGTACATTTCAAAGTTTTCGATGAATCCCGCAACCAAGGTATCCTAGAACGACACTATGCCATCTGCCAGCAAAGTCAGTTGGGCTCAGCTTCGGGTCGGGGTCATGGCGCTTGTTGCGTTGGCGATCCTGTTCGTGCTGGTGATCCTGCTGACGGGGAACAAGAACCTTTTTAGCAAAGAGATTACGGTATATACGTACCTTGATGACTCGGCGGCGATCACGGAAGGGTCGGCGGTGCGGCTGAACGGGATTCTGATCGGGAAGATAGGCAAGGTGGGGCTGAGTGGGGAGAACTCGCCGAAGCGGATTATTCGCTTGGAT
>JANODS010000396.1:0-1316 GCA_031412835.1 Acidobacteriota bacterium
TAAAGATCGTGGTGCGTTCGGCGTTTGTGCCTGACGGGACGGCGGTATAGCTAAAGATTCTGGCCAAGGATGGGCTGGCGGAAGTGGCGGTGATTGCGGGGCAGCAGATCGCGGGATCGAAGGTCGATTATGAGTATACGATCAACTGGCGAGACAAGCCGCCGCCAGTGGGGAAGGTGGAGTTTGTGATTGCGGCGGCGACGGCGGACCCGGCGGTGACGGCGGCGCATTCGCCATCGTTGTTTGTGGATTTGACGGCTCCGGTGCTGTCGTTCTAAGGGTGGGCGAGTTGGACTAAGAAGGCGATGGGATGGAAGTGGAAGACCACTTCCGAAGCCGGGAGGAGGCCGCCGGGCTTGGCTTCGGCCCACCAGGAGTACTTGTTAAAGTCGTCGCCGAGTTTGTCGCGGTCGGCGACTTTGAGGAACGAGAGGGGGGTGGCGGCCGCCAAGGCGGCCTTCCAGTCGGTGGCCCAGGCGCTGGGGGACTGGAGGACGGCGCTGCGGAGGAGGAAGTTATTGGGGTCGACACCGGTGGCGCGGAGGTCGGCGTCGAGGAGGACGGCGTCGTCGTAGGCGGCGAGAAGTTTTTTAGCCAGGAGGGCTTCGGTGATGGCTTTGCGGTCGGTGGCTTTGGCCGGGTCGGTGGCTTCGACGAGGGTCCAGCCGTCGCCGGTTAGTAACTGCTCCTCGGCGAAGACTTCGACGTGGAGGAATGTACCTTCCGCACTTAGGACCGGGTCAGTGGGCGCGGCACCGATGGTGGCGAGCTTTTCGCCGGCGGCGACTTTGATGGGCTTATCGAGGCCGATGACTTTGGCACCGGTGATTTTGGTGTCGAGGCCGGCGGTTTTGAGGCGGCGCTCGCCGACGACCTTGTCTTCCATTTTGGTGTAGATGTAAGTGTCGGCTTTGTCGGCTACTTTGAAGACGAGAGAGTCTTTCGGGGCGCGGGTGTCGAGAGTCAGTGGGTCGAGGGCGTCGCCTTCGGTGGGGACCCAGTCGCCGATGTTATGGCCTTTGGCGGGGATGAGGCGGTTCTTTTTTTCCGAAGTGCCGTCGGCTTTGTATTCGTCGACTTCCTTCTTGACGAAGAGGGGCATGGGAACCATGACTTCGACGGCGTCGAGGGTTTGGGCGTGGAGGCGTTGGCGCCAGGTGATGAGGGAGGTAGCTTCGGCCTTGCCGGGGTCGAGGTGCATGTAGAGGCTGTACCAGTTTTTGGTTTTCAGCTTATGGCGGAGGAGGACGAAGTTACGGGAGCCATAGGGTTCGGCGCTGTCGGCTTCGCCGGTGCGGCAGGCGATGACTTCGCCG
>JANODS010000397.1:0-1739 GCA_031412835.1 Acidobacteriota bacterium
GTGCTGGTCCAGATGGGCATAGAGTGGCTAGATCCAGCGACGGGCCGGGGCGGATCAATGACGACCGAGCGAATGACAAAGTTCGAATTCAGAGAGCCGGAGGTCAAGTGGTTCGATTCTTCCGGCTATGAGGAGGTGACGCCATCGGCCGCCCAGCAGGCCGAGATATTCTTTAATACACGGGGAAGAGGACCGAAACAGCCCCTCGACGCCAAGATCGTGGAAATTATGGAAAGGGCCGACGCCGCCTACAAGCGCCGCAACCCGAACGGTCAAACCAGAAACGGTCTCTAAACAGATTCGACCGCTTCTGTTCGATAATAGGGGATTACCATGGATTGGAGTTCGCTCGACCTCAAAAAGACCGTAAACCTGCCTCAGACGGCGTTTTCGATGAAGGCAAATCTGCCCAACCTGGAGCCTAAGCTGCTCGGGGAGTGGGCCGAAAGTAAGCTCTACGAGCGAATTCGCGTGCGCCGAAAAGGGCAGCCGCAGTTCATCCTGCACGATGGCCCTCCCTACGCCAATGGCAACATCCACCTCGGCCACGCCTTCAATAAGCTACTGAAAGATTTCATCGTGAAGTCGAAGACGATGGCTGGCTTCGATTCGCCGTACGTGCCCGGATGGGATTGCCACGGCTTGCCGATCGAGATCAAAGTCGATAGTGAACTCGGCAGCAAAAAGGCGCAGATGTCGACGGCGGAAATCCGACGCGCTTGTCGGGCTTATGCCCAAAAATACGTCAATCTGCAGAGCGGCAGCTTCCAGCGCCTCGGCGTCATGGGCCGATGGGACGACCCGTATTTGACGATGGCCCCGGAGTATCAGGCCGCTATCGCGGGCGCGTTTGTGGATTTTTACGCCGAGGGTTATGTCTATCGCGGCCTCAAACCCGTGAACTGGTGCATCAGCTGCCGCACCGCCTTGGCCGAGGCCGAAACCGAATACGAGAACCATAAGAGCCCGTCGATCTGGGTAAAGTTCAAGCTGACTTCGGCGGCCGAAGCCCTTGACCCAACACTGGCCGGACGAGACGTTTTCGGCCTGATTTGGACGACCACTCCGTGGACGATTCCGTCCAATCTCGGCCTGTGCTTCCATCCACGGCTCGAGTATGCCGCTGTGGAATCACCGCAAGGTTTGATGATCGTGGCCGATGGCCTGCTCGCCCAGGTCGCGAAGGATTTGGGCTGGGAGAGCCACACGGAGGTCGCCCGCTTCCCGGGGTCGCGGTTGAATGGCAGCGTCTTTGCCCACCCGTTCGCCCAGCGCGAAAGCAAAGGCGTACTCGGCGAACATGTCACGCTCGAACAGGGCACCGGCATCGTGCACACGGCACCCGGCCATGGCATGGACGACTATATCGTCGGCCTGCAAAACGGGTTGGCCGTCTACTGTCCGGTGGACGCGGCGGGTCGACTGTATCACACCGAATCCGAGCCGGGCCACTTGCCGGAAGAACTCATCGGACTCACCGTTTGGGAAGCCAACCCGAAAGTGATCGAGTTGCTTACGGCAGTGGACGCTTTGGCCGGTCGGCGGACAATCCAACACTCCTACCCGCACTGCTGGCGCTGCCATAAACCCACCATCTTCCGGGCGACTGAGCAATGGTTCATCGGCATGGAGAAGAACAATCTCCGGCAAGAGGCGCTCGATGACATCAAGCGCGTGAAGTGGATGCCGACGTGGGGCGAAGAGCGAATCTCGAACATGATCGCCGCCCGACCGGATTG
>JANODS010000398.1:0-23134 GCA_031412835.1 Acidobacteriota bacterium
TTGTAATACGCATTCACCGTTGGGGCCGTCATCCCCCAGTCATTCCGATCCAGCGGCTTGCCGATCTTGGCCAACTCGTACATTCGAGACTCCTCCGACGCCGACTCCAAGCTCGCCACCAAATTCCCCCGGTCGATCTTCACCGCCGAATAATCCCGCCACCGATCCGCATACCCGATCTTGGCCCGAAACGCATTCAGCTTCTCAATCGCATTCTTCTTCGTCTCTGGATCCATCCACGCCGATTCCTGCAACTGCTGCCGCAGCGTCACGCGCAGATTCTCGACGAGCGTATTCATCTGCGACTTCGCCGTCGGTGGGAAATGCTTGCTCACAAACGCCTCGCCCAGCGCATCCCCCAGCGTCCCGTCCACCAGCGCCGTGCAGGTCTTCCACCGAGGCTGCTGTTCCTTCACGCCGGTCAGAACCGTGCCGCCAAACCGGAAGCTCTCATCGACGAACGCCTTTGTCAGATAGGGTGCCGCCGCCGCGACCAACTTCCACCGCATCCAGGTCTTCCACGTCGCCAGCGGCGTCGCCGTAAACTCCTTCTCCACCGCCGACAAGTACGCCGGTTCGCTGACAATCACCTGCGTCCCCTCTGGAATCCGGAGCGAACGGAACGCCGCCTTCCAGTCAAACGAAGGCATCAATTCCATCGCCCCTTTCATCCCCAACGGGTGATAGGTCGCGTTCGGATCCCGCCGCTGGACCAGGGTCAAACGAGGCTGCGCCAGCTTGGTCTCAAACGCCAGGATCTCTTCCGCCTGAGTCGCCGCCACACTCGGCTCCGCTCCCGCGAGCGTCATCATCTTCGCCACATGCGCCAAGAACTCGGCTCGAATCTTCTTCGTCCGCTCATCGTCGCGGAAATAAAAATCCCGCTCGGGCAGCGACAGTCCCGCCGCCGCCACCGCCGCCACCGTCTCAGTAGCCTTCTTCGAGTCTTGCCGCCCAAAAATCACCACCGGTCCAAAGGGCGAGTTCTTCTGAAACTCCACCAAAAGCGCCAGCAGGTCTTTCACCGATCCTACCTTGGCGACCTGGCCTAGCTCTCTTTCCAACGGCTTCAGACCAGCCTTCTCGATCGCTCCCGTGTCCATACACGCCGAGTACAAATCTCCGATCTTCTGAGTATTGCTCCCCACCGCCGCCTTAGCCGCCCCAGCGGCTTCGAGCAGCACCTTCATCCGCTCGGTGTTCCCCTCCCGCACCATCGACATCACGCCCCAACCGGACTGGTTTCCCGGAATCGGGTTCTGGTCGATCCAAAGTCCATTGGCAAAACGCCAAAAGTCGTCACACGGCTTGCAGGCGGTATCGATGCCCGCGACATCGATACCGCTCTTCTTTTGCCCCGGGAGCACCGGAATCAACAGCGTGGTCACCACGCCAACGTGGAGGAATCGTCGAAAGTTCACAATTCCGAGTAGAGCACAATTAAGAGCCTATTTCTCCCACTTTCACCATCAATTTACCGCGGTTCGCCCCACTAAATAGCCGATCCAACGCCGTCGGCGCGTTTTCCAACCCCATCACGACATCCGTCGCGAATTTCAGCTTCCCGGTAGCCGCCCACTCACCCAACTTTCCGAACGCTTCCGCCGCCCGGTCCAAATAATCCAAGACGATAAACCCCTCCATCCGGCCCCGCTGCATAAGAATATTTGCCAGATTCTTCGACCCCTCCGGTACCGCCGACGCGTTGTACTGCGATATCATACCGCACAAAACCACGCGTCCCCGCAGCGCCAACCGCGCCAAGCAAGCGTCCATAATCTCCCCGCCCACATTTTCAAAATCGACGTCGATCCCGTTCGGACACAACTCCCGCAGCCGCTTCCCCACCTTTTCACTCTTATAATCGATCGCCGCGTCGAACCCCAAGTCCTCCACAATCCACTTACATTTTTCCGCCCCGCCCGCAATCCCCACCACGCGCATCCCCAAAATCTTCCCGATCTGTCCCACCAGCGATCCCACCGCCCCCGCGGCCGCCGAAACCACCAGAGTCTCCCCCGCCTTCGCCTGCCCCACTTCGAGCAATCCAAAATAGGCTGTCAAACCGATGTGCCCGAACAGCGCAAACCACTGCTCCGGCGTGACCCCCTTCGGCAACAGGTTCAACGACTTCCCCGGCAAAACCGCCCGTTCCTGCCAACCCAACATCCCCTGCACCACGTCCCCCACTTGCAAGCCCGCGTACGCCGACTCCTCCACCACCCCCACCGCGATCCCCCGCATCACCGTACCAAGCGGCACCGGCGGCAGATAACTCTCCGTCGGCCCCGCCCAGATTCGGTTTGTCGGGTCAAGCGACAACACCAGCGTCCTCACCCGCACGCTCCCGGCCTCCACAGCCGGCAGCGGCACCTCCCGCCACGCTAAACAGTTCGCATCCAGCTTCTCCACCGGACGCGTCTCTAATACCCACCCCTGGTTAGTTATTTGACTGGTCATTTGATAGGAGAAAAGGCCATCGGCCGCAATAGCGAATTCGAGATATTGGAAACGATCTCCGCGTCACTCCAGCCGGGCGTCGATTTCAACTTGTTCCACTCGGGGCTCGAAACGAACTTGCTCCAATTCGCCTCCCGCGCCGCCAAGCTGTCGTACCAAAGGAGATACGTCAAATTCGGCTGCTTCTCGCCGATCACGGTCTCCCCGAAAAACACCGGCATCAGCCCCGTTTTCTGGAAAATCGCGATCTCGCCTTCGTTGAACATTCGGATCTTATCCGCTAACGTGGAAGCGTCGTCGCTCTCATAAGTCCGCAGTTCGAACAGCCGCGTCCCCGTCGCCGGTGGCGGAGCAACCACCCCGGGGAACCCGGCAAAGCCCTTCAATATCGGCGTCGAATAGCGCACAAACCGTTGCCCCGGCGCTTTGTTGAACGCCGCCAGCTCAGCCTGAAACTTCTTATCCGCACCCAGCCGGTTCATTCCATCTTCCAACGCCGCAAACGACGGATAGCTCTCCAACGTCAGAAAGTATGGCGTATCCGGCCCGATGAACGACGTAAAGAATCCCAACCCCTGCGCCCCTGCCCGTTCCAGCGCCGGCCTCTTCGAAACCTCCATGAACTTCATCAATCCCGCGCCCATCGCGTCGCCGCTATTCCGAAGCTGATACCGTCGCAGCACCAAGGTCTGCGGTGGACCTCCCGCCGCCTGAGCCGCCATCGAACCCGCCCCCATCGTCGTCGCCATCATTTTCCGTCTTGTCATTGCCTTCCATCCTATCGCTTTCGCATCGCGCCCAACAGCGCTTCCAGATGGCTCAAATACTTCTCCAGCGCCTCCCGCCCCTCCTCGGTCAACACGTACTCGCTCCGAGGTTTCCGGTTCTCAAACGTCTTCGTGCAGGCGATATACCCCGCCTCCTCCAGCTTCCTCGCGTGCACACTGATGTTGCCATCCGTCGTCTGAAGCAGCTCCTTCAGCTCTGAAAACGTCATCGACCCGCTCGCCGCCAGCGCGCTGACGATTCCCAGCCGCATCTTCTCGTGTATCAGCCCTTCCAGCGCCTGCGCTTCCCGATTGGCCTCCACAGCCAACTCGTCCAACACCGGCCTAATCTTCTCTACCGCTACTCTAGCCACCGTACCTCCTCGCTATCCACAAGCCGAATCCAATGTGCAATCCGCCAAACCCCGCCGCTAACAGCCAATTCCCGGTCTCCATCGGCACTCCCAACGCCACCGCCCCCAGCGCCATGAAACACAAACCCATCATCGGCACCACCTTCACGCTGAACGCCCCCGCCGTCACCACCCCGGCCCCGTAAAGCAACATCCACATGCCCGGCATCACCGCCCCATCCTGGTGCCGATATAAAATAAAGCTCAAAATTGCTCCCGCCAACACCGGCGGGGAAAAACTTAGAAAGAACCGCCGTCCGGGCGCGCTGAACAAACTCTTGTCCCCGTGGTGCGTCTTCCGCCAAACGCCCAGGCAACCAATCGCCACCGCCACCATCATCTCCGTTAGCCACACGAGCATCCAGCTTCGCAAGTCTCCCTGCCGCGCCGCCAACGTCGCCGCGCCGATCGCCGTCACGCCGATCGCCACCCCGCCCCATCCCGGCACCGCCGTGAACGAGCCCGTCCTCTCCATCGTCTGACGGATGTATCGGATCTGTGCGATCGCATGATCGCCCATGTCTACCGGCTGAGCCATACGTCTCCAGCTTCCAGCAAGCGCTTTGCCGTGTCAAGTGAATAGCGAAAGCTGCACCGGCCTCGCCCCCAAAAACGCGTCTGGTCGCGCGTCCAAGCCATAGCGACCTCGCACCCGCTCCACGCGCCCCCGCAACATCTCCCGATACGCCCCCTGCAAATACGCCCCCTCCCGATACCGTTCCCGATATCGCCCCGCCAAATGAGGAAACTCCCGCTCTAACCAAGGCAAGAACACCGCCGCCGCCGACGCCCGCAGGAACAGCGGATGCGCATGAAACGTCTTCGCCCCCGCCGCCCTCGCCGCCCGCGCCACCAAGTCCAGCGACTCCTCGCGATCCGTCAATAGCGGCAACACCGGCGAAGCCGATACCCCCAAGTCCAACCCTCGACCCGCCAACTCCCGCACCGCCGCCATCCGCAACTCCGGCCCCGGCGCATACGCCTCCGTCTGCCTCGCGAGCGCCGCGTTCATGGTCGTGATCGTCACAAACACCCGCACCCGATTCCGCTCCGCCAGCTTCACCAATAAGTCCACGTCCCGCCCTACCAAATCCGACTTCGTCGTAATTCCAATCCGCAGTCCGGCCACACCTTGCAGCGCCTCCAGCATCTTCCGCATCAACCCATACCGCCGCTCCGCCGGTTGATAGCAATCCGTCGCCGTACCAAACGCCAGGGTATCCCCGCGCTTCACCTTCCGCAAATCCCGCCGCCACATCCCCTCGTCCCACGCCTTCACGAAAATCCGGGTCTCAAACTCTTCCACCGGCAGCTCCATAAACTCGTGCGTATATCGCGCATAGCAATACTGGCAGCCGTACTCGCAACCCCGATACGGGTTCACCGTCCAATCAAATATCTGCCGCTTCCCCGAACACCGGTTGATCATGCTCTGCGCCGCAATCTCGAAATAGCCCACGCGCCGCTTCGCTTCGAGTAAAGGGCTCGCCGCCGCCATCCGCGCAATGCCGATCAGTGCACTCACTCGGCGAGTTTCGCCTTTTATTCGCTTCTTGTCAAGGGATCATTCGAACGCCCAAAATCGTATACCCTCCATCCAGGGCCGTCGACCCTGTCGCGCTCCCCAAAATGGAGTACGGGCTCCCCTTCGTCACCGCAAACCGGAACGAACGATAAACCCACGCCCCCGTCCCGCGTGGCGTCGCCACGCATCCCAGCTCGCTCGTGCCCGCATAGGCACTCACCACCAGCCCGGAATTCCCCGATACGTCATACCGTTGCCCTGACATCACCACTTCCATCTCCCCGGTCTCTGGAGCAGTTACCCGCCACCAAATCGTCTTCGCCGGCACCGTCGTTGCACAAGACGCCTGCGGGTCGGTGGGCGCCGCGGTCGAGGTCCGCGTGTCCCGAACGCCGACGTACGGCAATGCCGCGATCACCGCCGGGGTCGCCGACGAGTCCGCCGCCACGGGCACCTGCGCCGCCCCCGCCTGCGTCAATTCCACCGCCTTATCGTGCAACGTAAATCCCCCGCGACGCGCCACCGTCGACGTGTTCAACGTCGTCGTCAACCGCAACACCCCCGTCCCCGTCCCCGTGGCCGGAGACGCCACATCCACCGCCCCCGCCTGCGGAATCGCACTCCACACGCATCCTTCCCCCGTCGTAACCGGTACCTCCGTCGTCCCCCCAAATGCCGGCATCGCCCCCAAGCTTCCGACGTCGTAGCTGCAAGGCGTCCCCGAACTCGGCAACTGCGTCCGCCAGACTCCGCGGCCAAACGTGAACGCGTACAGATAGCTCACCCCCGCCCCCCGGTCCAGCACCAGCGTCTCCACCGGCACCGCCGCAAACGGATTCGAATCCCGCTCCCAGTTCGCCCCGCCATCCATCGTCACGAAAACACCCCAATCGGTCCCGGCGTAAAGCCGCTGCGAATCCTCCGGATCGATCAACAAACAAAACACCGGAATATCCGGAATGCCCGTATCGCCCTTCCCGTCGATCCCCTCCCAAGTCCGGCCTCCATCTTTCGACCGATAGACGTGGCTCTGCCCCGCCGCCGTATTGAACTGGCTGTAGACGACGTAAACCACCTCCGGCTCCCGCGGATCAAACGTCACCCCCGTCACATAGCCCGGCCGCGGCCGCGTCGTCTCCCAAACCGTCTCCGCGGTCGCCTCTAGCGCGTTATCCGTCCGCAGCACAAACCCCTGGCTCGTCGCCATCACCACGCGCCCATCCGCCGACGAAACTGCAATTGCCGAGACATTTCCCTGCGTCGTCGGCAACTGCGCCGACATCGCCTGCCAACTGTCCGCTTGGTCCGTCGTGCGCCACAATGTCCGGCCCCCCGCGTACAACCGATCCGGATTCTTCAAGTCCATCGCCAACGGAGCAATAAACGCGAAATTCGCGCTCGGCTCCGTAATCCCCCGCATACTAGTCGCCAGCGTCTTCCCGCCGTTCCGCGACCGCGCCAACGAGAAATTCTGCGTCGACACAAACAACGTATTCGGGTCCCGCGGGTCCGTCGCCACCGCCGCCCCGTCTCCTCCTCGCAGCCGAATCCACTCCTTCTGGCCCGCCAGGCTACCCCGCATCGTCCCGTTGTCCTGCTTGCCCCCATAAAACACTCCGCCCCCCGGCAGCACCGATCCCGTATAAAACTGCGTGCTCTGATAGCCCGCGTGCAGCGGCTTCCAAGCCACTTTGTTTTGAAACGGCGTACATCCCGCCCGCTCCCCCGTCGCCACCGCCGCCCGCGCGTTCTCCGTCAAATAGATTCCGCCATCCGTCGCCGCGTACATCTGCTGCTTCTCGCCCCCGTCGTAGTCCGGCGGGAACACCAGCGCCAACACGTCCGCATGCGCCCCGCCCGGCGTCTCCGCCGCCTGCCAAAACGAAGCGATCCCCCAGTTCTTCCCGCCATCATCGGACCGATAAATATCAATCCCAGCCACGAACAGCCGCTCCGGATCCTGCGGGTCCACCGCAATCGCGTTGTGGATCCACCCCTGTCCGCCGATCGTCTTCTCTCCGTTCGCCGTACACTGGTTCGAATAGAAACCCTGATTGCTCGAAAGCAACCCGGTGTTCACCTGCGTCTCGTCTTTGTTGGTCACCCGCGCTTCCCACGTATCGATGTCCCCGTTTGTCGTCGAACGGTACACCCCGTGCAACGAGTTCCGCCACGCCACACCATCTTCCCCATTGCTCGCCATCAACGCGTAGACCACGCTTTGGTTCGACGGTGCCAGCGCCAGCGTCGTGTTCCCCATCGCCGCCACCGAAAACACCTTCTCCCATTTCCCCTCGCCACCCGCGTCTGTATTCCGAAAGATGCCCGCATCCCCCGCCACGGTCGTTCCGCACGCCGCAAACAGAGAGTCCGTCGCCTGGTCCGTCCGCATCACCATATCCTGGCAGCCATTCAGTAACCCCGTCCCCCGGTTCAGCACGAGCGTCCAACGCTGCCCCCCGTCGGTACTCCGAAAAATCCCTGCCCAGGTCGAAGCGTAAATCCGCCGCGAATCTCCCCGGCTCACCACAATGTCGTTGATGTATCGAAATAGGCTCCCTCCCGGATTACCTAACGGCTCCCACGTCGCCGCCCCATCCCGCGAACGAAAAATTCCCGCCCCTCGGGGCGCACTCCCAAAGACGTTCGTGCCGGACAAGGTGTTGAACCAGAATCCTGTCCCCGCGTACAGCACTTCCGGGTTCGATGGGTCCATCGCCAACGCACCCAACCCCAAAGTCGGAAACACATCCGACATCGCCATCCAATTATGCCCTCCGTCAACCGTCTTCCAAACGCCCCCCGTCACCGCCCCCGCGTACATCGTCTTCGCATCCTGCGGATGAATCACCAAACTTTTCGTCCGCCCGCCCTGGTTCCCCGGCCCCAAAGCCTGCCACGCCCCTAAGTCCACCTGTTTGCCAGCTTTGCTCGTCACCGCCCGTCCCGTCGCCACCGAAACCACGGGCATCCGCTCCATCTGTTGCCGTGCCGCCTCATACCGCTCGACTGGCAAGTCCCCGTCACCCGACCCGGTACGCTTCAGCAAGTAGAACTCCGCCGCCTTGTCTGGTTGATCCCCCGCTGGCATCGCTTTAGCCCGTTTCGCTATTTCTGGAGCCACCGGCGGCCGATCCAAGGGCGTATTCCGTACCATCCGCCGCTCCGCACAACCGACCAAAATCAGGGCTAAGCAGCCAAGTCCAATCCGCGCAGAATTCATCTTGTAATCTAAACACACTCCCTGTTAACCAAATAGGCCAACACAAAGCCTGTGACTTGGTACAAACTAGTGGGGTGCGAGACGCAGAAACCAAAGCCGTAGGCGATTTCAAACTCATCCTCCGAGAGTTTGCCCGGGATCCCTTTGCCGTCGCCACCGTCTGCCCCAGTTCCCCCTTCCTCGCCCGCCATCTCGCAAACTCTCTCAACCTCGCCAACGCCAAAATCGTCGTCGAGCTCGGCCCCGGCACCGGTGCTCTTACGGAAGCCGTCCTCCCCCGTCTTCGCCCCGGCACCCGCTTCCTCGCCATCGAGCGCAATCCGGCTTTGTGCGCCGCCTGGAAACGGCGTTACCCCAAGTTCGACATCATCGAAGGCGACGTCGCCAACCTGCAACAGATCTGCGCCGAGCAAGGAATCGAAAACGTTGACTGCGTTGTCAGCGGCCTTCCCTGGCCGTCCTTCAGCTTTGAGCTCCAGCAGCAAGGCCTCACGGGCGTCCAGAAAGTCCTCGGCCCCAGCGGGCAAATGGCAACCTTCGGTTACCACATCGGCCTCCTCATGCCCGGTAGCCAACGCTACTTCAAGCTGCTGGCCGAATACTTCAGCCGCGTCGAACGCCTCCCCTGGGAATGGCGCAACGTTCCCCCGGCCTTCATCACGCGCTGCACAAAATAACTCTTGACGGGTTCTTCCGGGCATGCTACTTTTCTAGCACGTGCTAGAAAAACAGCAGACACTCAGCCGGCGGGAACGCCAAATCATGGACATCCTCTATCAGCGCGGCTCCGCCTCCGCTGCCGACGTTCTCGCCGCCCTTCCCGATCCTCCCTCCTACTCCGCCGTTCGCGCGCTCCTGAAAACCCTCGAACTCAAGGGTCACATCGCCCATCGCGTCGAAGGCCTCAAACACGTCTTCCTCCCCTGCCTGGCCCCCGCTCAAGCGAAACACTCCGCCCTCCGTCATCTTCTCGACACGTTCTTCCGCAACTCCCCCTCCCAAGTCGTTGCGGCCCTCCTCGACGTCTCCGCCGCCGAACTCACCCAGGACGACCTCAACCGCATGGCCGCCCTCATCCAAAACGCCAAAAAAGAAGGACGCTAACATGGACCCCATCTCTCTCGCGCTCAAAACCACCGTCGTACTCGCCACCGCCGGTCTGCTCTCCACCCTCCTCCGCCGCCACTCCGCCGCCGCCCGTCATCTACTTTGGACGTTGGCCCTCCTGGCCCTCCCTCTCCTCCCCGGCCTCGCCGTCATTCTCCCCGAACTCCCGGTCGACTCGACGCCCCCCGCCGCCCTGCTCCTATCGACCACCGTCATCGCCACTCCCGTCGCCATCGCCCCGGCCTCGACGGCTTCCCCGGTGCCTGCCGCCTCCGCCCCCTGGCGCCCCAGCGTAACCCAGATTTGGGTCATCGGCACGGCGCTCCTTCTCGCCCATCTCGCCTACGCCCTCCTCGGTCTCGCCCGTCTCCGTCGCAAGTGTCCCGTGCTTAGCCAGCAGCCTCTCATCCTCCAATCCGCCCCCGGTTCGATGCCTCTGACTTTTGGCTTTCTTCGCCCCGTCATTCTCCTCCCCGCCGACGCGAACGCCTGGCCCGCCGACCGCCGCGACCACGTGATTCTCCACGAACTCGCCCATATCCGCCGCCACGATTTCGCCCTCCAACTCCTTGCCCGCGTAGCCCTCGCGCTCTTCTGGTGGCAGCCGCTCGCCTGGTTTGCCTGGCGTCGTATCCTTGCTGAACGCGAGACTGCCGCGGACGATCTCGTTCTCAACGAAGGCGTTCAGCCCTCCCTCTACGCTGGCCACCTGCTGGCCGTCGCCGCCGCGAGACAATCCCCCAGCTTCGCCATCAGCATGGCCCGTACGGTGCCTCTCGAATCCCGCCTCAAGGCCATTCTCAGCCCCGCCACCAACCGGGCCACCCCCAATCGACTGACCATCGCCATCGCCTTCGTTGTGTGCGTCGCCGCGCTCACGCCCCTGGCCGCCCTCCGCGCCCAGGGTCCCGTCCCCGCGCTGCTCACCCAAGCCGCGCAGGAATACCGCGAACACCGCTCCGCCAACGCCATTACGCTCTATCGTCAAGCCCTCCCGCTCCTCGGCAATGAGCCCGCCGCCGCTCCCGCCCTTCTCGCTCTCGGCGTCGACGCGCTCCAGCGGAAGGAATACGACGAAGCCTACCTCCTCTTTGATCGCCTTCCCCTCGCTGACCCCACCTACTCCACCCGCGCTCGTCTCTGGCAAGCCCTCACCCTCGAGTTCAAGGGGCAGCCCACCCTCGCCGAACCGCTTTTCAAACAGGCGATTGCCCAAGCCAACGCCCCCACGGCCGACCTACTCGTCGCCCTCGAACTGTACGCCCGCTTTCTCGTCTCCATACCTGAGCGCGCCGCCGATGCCAACACCTATATCGCCCAAGCCGCCGCCCTCCGTCAATCGACCCGCCGCCCGTCCGCCGCCACCTCTTCCACCGCCGTTCGCATCGGAGGCAACGTCCTTGCGCCCAAGCTTCTCGCCAAAGTGGAGCCGACCTACTCGGAGGAAGCTCGCGCCGCCCGGCTCTCTGGTACCGCCGTCCTATGGCTGGAAGTTGACGCGAACGGAGTTCCGCAAAACATCACGGTGCTTCGTAGCCCCGGCCTCGGCCTCGACGCGGAAGCCATCGCGGCCGTGACCAAGTGGCGCTTCCAACCCGGAACCAAGAACGGAGTGCCCGTCGCCGTCCTCGCCACAATCGAGGTCAACTTCCGCCTCCTCTAAACCCATGCGCAGCTTACTCTTCGGTCTACTGTTGACCAGCTGCGCCCACACTCGCCTGCCGGTCTTACCAACGCCCTCGAACGAGTACCTTGACCTCCGGCCCGGCCAGCGTCTCCGCGCGGTCACTCCTATATTTCGATCCGGAGGCTACCGACTCCAGCCTTCGGAACCAACCCCTAAGGGCGCAACGATCACGATTCAGACGAGCGGCGATTTCCTTGGGTACGAGCAAGCGTTTTACGATGTCGCGCCGGGCCTCCAGATTACGTTTTCGAGCGCTGAGACCCTTATTGACGGAGTCAGCAGGTCGCAAAATGCGCCCCGGGTGCCGCTCTTCCCATTGCCCCTTCGAGGGGCCCAACGGGTGCGTCTGTTGTACCTCGTCCGCTCAAGCGCGGCGGACCACAACATGGCCATCCTAGCCGCCCCGGATCTTCCGCGGCTGCAAGCCCTTACCACCGCCGTCCGCGCCAGCCCGGCCACCGCCTGCGTCAGCTCAAAGAACAGGTACTGTGCGTGGGTCCCTCCCGGCATCGCCCTAGGACCGTTGTAGCGACTCTGTCATCCAAAAGATGAAGGCGGAGAAGGGATTCGAACCCACGTCGTCCAGCTTGGGAACTTGCAAGTCATTTGGAAACAAGGAACTTCTGCGTCCATCGCGTAAATGCCAAGACGGCAAAGCCCTATTGATCTCGAACGCGATTACCGTTCGTCAAGCGAGGCAATAACGCTGTGGCCGTGCATTCGAAGTGTCCAATTAATCTGCCAGTAGGTTGCGCGACCTCGTAGGTCATCCGCAAATCATCTAAGTTCCCATTGCCAGATATTTGGCAATTAATCTATGCAATCGACGGCGAACTCACAGGGAATCGGAGTTTCTCCTGAACAGCACTCTAGAAGAGGCTGTGATTGCTGTGCCACCCGCCGAAAGCTCGTCGTATTGCCGAAGATCCGGCGTCCCATGAACCGATAAATTACGCGCTATCAGTATTTTACCGATGGATGGCGAACTGCACATCTTAATCGCGGAACCGTCGATTGACAAGGAGCTTAAATTGATTCAGCCACAAATAGACGCCATGACGTTGGACCTTCCAGCACATTCCCAAGGATTAGATCCGGCAAGGACCACCCACTGCACAGGCGTATGGGGTGGGAATCAAGACGTTTGCCATGATATCCGGGCGGCCAGATTGATCGTCAGCATCTTTAGCCGGGCCTCCGACGGTATTGTAGGCGGTGATATATACTACGTCGCCGTATGTGAGGATGAACTGCTTGCGCGGGTAATCCTTTGTGACGTCCAAGGGCATGGAATGCCTGTCAACGAATTGACGACGTGGATCTACGGTGCCTTGCGGGAGAGCGTAAACACCATTGAGGGTAATCGTGTTCTTACCGCCCTGAATGCGATGCTGTTTGAGAAGGGGCCACTCGCGAATGCGACGGCGGCGCTGATAACCTACAACACCAGCGATGGCTTGTTGCATTTCTCCTACGCCGGCCATCCGCCAATCCTATTAAAACGACGTACCAGCCAACAGTGGCTTCCCCTCCTTCCGGTGCCAAATAGCAATCGATCAAATCTTCCGATCGGAATGTTCGCCGCCACCAGTTACGATCAGGAATCAATTTCGCTGGAGCCTGGAGACCGGCTGGCACTCTATACCGATGGCCTGATTGAGGCTGAATCGAGGGCCGGTGAAGAGTTTGGACTCATTCGGTTGGCAGAGCTACTGGAACGATCGCCAAGTGAGGACATCTCGTGGATGAAAGATCAAATAATTGAGACCTTAGCGATGCATTCGTGTGGTGCCGAAAGCACCGACGATCAGACGTTGATGCTGATCGAGATCGCTTGAATTTCTGCCATCACTCCCTAGATCGGGGTACTCGTGGCAACCCGATCAAGGTATTTCGTATGTTTCGCAGCCTCATGCTTTTGGAACCGCGTACACTGATTCCGGGGCCCTCTGACCAACGACTCGACATCTGGCGCAGAGGTACGGATTGCACCGGAGGTCCTCGGTCGCCACTTTCCAATACTGGCGATCCTGCTGCTGCTATTGCCGCTACCCGTACTCGCCCTGGATCCGGCGCGGCACGCCTCACAGTACGGCCATAGTTCCTGGAGAGTGCAGGACGGCCATTTCGCGAGCGTACCACAGGCGATCACACAGACTGCCGATGGTTATATCTGGATCGGTACAGGCAGAAGCTTGGTTCGCTTCGACGGTGTATTGGCAACGATCATTAACAGCCAACCAGATATGCAAGTCGTCGGGGAGGCCGCTACTGGTGCCGAAGCGATTGCCAAGTTCCGACTGCACCGTCCAGACGTCACCCTGCTGGATCTCAGGCTACCGGACATGAGTGGCATTGATGTGCTGATCTCGATTCGAACAGAGGATGCCGCCGCCCGAGTCATTACACTGACCAAATTCGAGGGAGACGTCGAGATTCAGCGAGCGTTCAAGGCGGGAGCCCGCAGCTACGTCCTGAAGAACATGCCGCCAGCCGATTTACTCAGCGCGATACGGCAGGTCAAAGCCGGCAAAAGGAGTATCCCGCCGGAGGTCAGCGCCCAAATGGTGGAGCATATGGGCGACGAGCAGTTGAGCGTGCGTGAGATCGAGGTGTTGCAGCATGTCGCTGGAGGCAATCGCAACCGGGACATTGGAGAGATTCTCTTCATTTCCGAGGAGACCGTCAAAGTTCATCTCAAGAACATCATGGGTACTCTCGGAGCCAGTGATCGTTCCGAGGCCGTCAATTGCGCTCCGTCGCGGCATCATGCACCTATAGCGATACCTGGAAAGAGGTATGAGTAAGTACTGAATGGCGGGATTCGATTTTTCTTCTTCGCCCTAGTCTGGATAGTAGGGGCTAACCAGCCTCGTCCATGCGAAGAATGCTCACGACTCATAAGCTTCGGCCACTTTTCTCTTTGTTTCCGGCGGGTCGCGCAGGCGCTGGACTTCTGCTCTTGCGGGCTCTTCTCGGATTTTCGGCGATTCTGCAGGGCAGCGCCGGTTTGGCCTACGGTTTGCACTCCCATATTTGGACTTGGGTGATTGGACTTCTTACGTTTCTGTGCGGGCTCCTGCTGCTGGCTGGGTTCTTAACGCCGATTGTTTGCGCACTTTTTGTCATCCATATGACCGCCGCCATCTCCCCCATGATTTTGGCGCCAACTCTAAATTTGCTCGACAAAACAGCCTCCGCGCTTCCTCTGATCGTCGTCGCGGCTGCCGTCGCGCTGCTAGGACCCGGCGCTCTTTCCGTCGACGCCCGCCTTTTCGGGCATGCGGGAGATTGTTATCTCGAGAAAGCATCAAGCACCCGATCCTTGACCACTTCCGGGTGTACATCTCGCTACCTCGAATGGGCTACTGAGCGAAACCTTTAGAGGGATCAAAAAACACCCGTATCCTGTGATGTCTTTCTGGCTGCACTCTCTCAGACTATGTGTAGAGAAGCCGAGCCGAAGTTCGGTCCTCCGGAGGGAAAAAATGAACCTTACAGCGTATCCACACTTAGAAATCGCAAGGGGCGGCAGTCCCAGACCGATCGGTGTTTCGTACGGTGCCGTTGACCGGAAACAAGACGAATGCCCAATCACAATTCCGTTTCAACCAGCGGAGGCCGGTGAAGGCGGAGCCAGCCACTCAGTCAAAACCTTTACCCTGCGAGGAACGTTCAACCAATCTTCGATCCTCGACGGGATTGTGGGCTCTTCTGCCGCAATACGCGACGTCCTGACTCTGCTGGCGAAAGTAGCTCCTTCGGACTCGACAGTGTTGATCTTGGGAGAAACAGGCACCGGCAAAGAACTAATCGCTCGATCACTTCACCGCCAGTCCCATCGCGCGGCCAGGCCGTTTGTACGGGTCAACTGTGCCGCCATTCCGCAATCATTGATCGGATCGGATTTATTTGGACACGAAAAGGGAGCCTTTACCGGCGCGGTCCAGAGACGAGTGGGGCGGTTTGAAGCAGCCGATGGGGGGACACTCTTCCTTGACGAAGTTGGCGACCTCCCGGCAGAAACGCAAGTAGCCCTTCTGCGCGTGCTCCAGGAACGAGAATTTGAGCGGATCGGGGGCACTCGTACAATAGTGGTCAATGTTCGTATTGTGGCCGCCACGAACAAAGACCTAGCGGCTTCCGTGGCGGCCGGGACCTTCCGCGAAGATCTCTTTTACCGGCTCAATGTATTTCCAATACGGCTGCCGTCGCTCCGGCAGCGAGTTTCCGACGTTCAACTCCTGATCGAGCATTTTGTCGGATACTATGCCGCGAAAGCCGGTAAGACCATCAGCCGCATTGAAAAGACAAACTTGCTGCGGCTAATCACCTATCATTGGCCGGGCAACATTCGTGAACTGCAAAACGTGGTGGAGCGGGCAATTGTACTTTCCGACGGCGAGACGCTTTTCATCGACGAGAGTTGGTTCCGCCCGGCATCGTCGCGCGAAGCGTTCGGAGATGGGTCTTTCGCGGGCTTGGCACACCGCGAAGTCGAAATGATCGAGGACGCATTGCGAGAATGCCGAGGCCGTGTATCAGGCCCCACAGGTGCCGCCGCGAAGCTGATGATTCCGCGGCAGACGCTGGAATCGAAGATTAGAACCTTCGGCATCGACAAATACCGGGCGGGACAGGCGGCCCAAAGTGCTTAGGAGCAATCAAGTGACATCATTACCTTCTGTTCTGATTACCGGCGCCTCCAGCGGGATTGGAGCCATCTATGCCGACCGCTTTGCCAAGCGGGGACACGATCTCGTCCTGGTCGCCCGCGACCACAAGCGGCTCGAAGAGCTGTCCGAACGACTGCACCGAGAGACCGGTTCCACGGTCGATACTCTTCCGGCGGATCTCACGGACCTGCGAGACATGGCGCAAGTGACGGGCCGATTGCGCGAAGATCCCCGCATCGGCATTCTGATCAACAATGCAGGTATCAGCGCACCGGGTGGCTTCCTGGATCAATCCCCGGACCTGCTGTCGAAGATGATCGAGTTGAACACCACGGCGTTGGTGCGGCTCGCGAGCGCTATCGCTCCCCGCTTGGTCCGCGAAGGCAATGGCGCGATTGTAAACGTCGGCTCCGTCGTTGGACTCGCGCCCGAATTCGGTAGGACCGTCTATGGCGCAACGAAGGCCTTTGTACTCTTCTTCACGCAGAGCCTTCACGTCGAACTCGGGCCAAAGGGCGTCTATGTCCAAGCGGTGCTCCCGGCGGCGACACGTACCGCGATTTGGGAGCATGACGGTATCGACGTAAACACCTTGCCGGCCGTGATGGAGGTGGACGAACTGGTGGATGCCGCCCTTGTCGGCTTCGACCGTCGTGAAACCGTCACCATTCCGCCACTCCCCGACATTGACCAATGGAATGCGGCCGACGCAGCCCGCCGGGCGATGGTCCCCAACTTCAGCCAAAAGCATGCGGCAGTTCGCTACCGCTCGATTGCTGATCCTTCGTCGTTTTGACGAACGATCCGACTGGCCTCCGTCGCCCACCCTCTCCACTTTCAATTACTTACATTTGGGCGTTGGCTTGCCCATGTTAGTGAGTCAGAAACTTCAACTCAAAAAGGAAAAACGCCATGAATCAACTCACCATGAATCAGAACCACAAAGTTCTGTACACCGGCAAGACCCATACCACCGGGGGCCGCGAGAAAGGGACCGCCCGGAGTTCCGACGGCCGCCTCGACATCAAGCTGTCGACACCCGGCACCAACGGTACCGGCACCAACCCCGAACAACTATTCGCTGCGGGCTGGTCCGCTTGCTTTGAAGGAGCGATGGGCCTTGCCGCCCGAAAGATGAAAATCGCGCTTCCCGAAGGCACGGCCATCGATGCGGAAGTGGACCTTTGCAACGACGAAGGTGCTTACTTCCTGCAGGCTCGTCTCAACGTCAACCTGCCGGGTTTGGATCGCGAAATGGCACAGGCGCTGGCCGACGCCGCTCACCAAACCTGTCCTTACTCCAAAGCGACCCGCGGCAACATCGACGTTGTTATCAACGTTGGCACTTGAATGGAGAGACCTATGCCAGAAGACGCTAGCCTGGATCGACGCCGTTTCCTTGGCGCTGGAGCGATGATGCTTGCTGCCCCACAATTGCCGACTGAGGGCGGACTCCCTTCCCTTGGCGGCGCGACCGCCTGGCTGAATTCACCGCCATTGAATTCCGCCACATTGAAAGGCAAAGTCGTCCTCATCGACTTTTGGACCTACACCTGCATCAACTGGCTGCGCTCACTTCCTTACATTCGCGCTTGGAGCGAGAAGTACAAGGACCAGGGGTTGGCCGTCATAGGCGTGCACACCCCTGAGTTTTCTTTCGAGAAAGATATTGAAAACGTTCGCCGCGCGTCGAAGGAAATGAGCGTCGAGTATCCAATTGCCATCGACAATGACTATGCTATCTGGCGCGCATTTAAAAACAATTCCTGGCCGGCCATCTACATCTCGGATTCGCGTGGGCAGGTTCGGCATCATCACTTCGGAGAGGGCCAGTATGATCACTCTGAAAGAGTCATTCAGCAACTACTGTCCGTCAACAGGGAATTAGTCCCAGCCAATGGCCGGGGCATCGAAGCGGCCGCCGACTGGAGTGCCTTGCAGTCGCCAGAAAACTATCTTGGCTCCCAGCGCACGCAGAACTTTGCGTCGCCCAGAGCAGCACTATCTGGCGGCCGCCGCGTCTACACGGTCCCCTCACACTTGAAACTCAATCACTGGGCCCTCTTGGGCGATTGGGGCTTCGCGAAGGAGGCGGCTGTTCTGCAAGCAGCAGGAGGGCGAATCGCATATCGCTTTCACGCTCGCGACCTTCATCTCGTCATGGGACCCGCGGCACCGGGTCGTTTCGTACGGTTCCGAGTGCTCATCGACGGACAACCCCCGCTCGGTGCTCACGGAGTTGACGCGGATGAACAAGGGCTCGGCATCGTTACCGGGCAGCGGCTATATCAACTGATCCGTCAAGAGAGACCCATCTCTGACCGGCACTTCGAGATCGAGTTCCTCGATCCCGGCGTGGAAGCGTTTTCGTTTTCGTTCGGCTAACCCCACTCAATTCAAAGGAAAATACAATGACCCTACTAGAAGAGATCGAGCTCGAAGCCCCCGCCACAAGTGGCGGAGAAAGCTTACTGACGGCCGTCCTCGACGCCCATGGTGGCGTGGAGAACTGGTCCAAGATCACCAAGATAACGGCCGAAATGTCGCTAGGCGGTCCGTTCTGGGCTGCGCGCGGCTGGCCGGATGTATACGCCCAAACAGTAGTCACGATCAATCCCCAGTGTGAGCACATCACCTTTGCTCCGTTCCCAATGCCGGGCCATATGTCAGTGCTGGAAACCGGTCCGGAGCGCGTTACGATCACAACCCTGGACGGACGAATCGTCGAGGAGCGCCTTAACCCCCGCGAATCCTTTCCCTCGTCGTTTGAGCCTGCCACTACCGAGTGGGACGCGATTCAAGTAGCGTACTTCACCAGTGCGGCCGTCTGGAATTACCTCTCCGCGCCCTTCGTCTTTGCGCGACCTGACGTCAGCACGCGCGAAATCGATCCGTGGATCGAAGAAGGGCAGACGTGGCGGCGGCTCGCGGTGAAGTTTCCGAAGTCAATCGCCAATCATAACGCCGATCAGATCTTCTACTATGACGATGCGTTCCTTCTTCGCCGCATGGACTATTCGCCGCACGTAACGGGGAATCCCCCTGTTGCGCACTACACGTATGACCACGCGTGCTTTGACGGATTCGTGTTTCCAACCAAGCGGCGTGTCCTACTCCACGATGCGGAGGGAATTGCTGACCAGGCGTTCGTACCCATCACAATTGAGGTCACGTCTGTTCAAATCGAACGATTGTAACGGTACGCACAACGAAGCCGATTTTGCCTTTTACGAAATGTGCGGTAGGGGTCCAGCGCAAGCTGAACTTCCACCGCACATTTGCTTTTTGTGGGTCCTTCGTCCTGCGAATGGCGTTGCCGAGAGTTCGTCAATTCGGCTGAAACACAGCTCTGGAAAAAGAGTCGACGCGATTGTTTTCATGACGATGCGAACGGGCAAGCGCGTGCATTTAGAGCAACGTCCGCATCCATTTCACAAAAGGAATTCACCATGACACCCACTCAAACGAGGCGCAACGTGTTAACCGCTCTCGCCCTCCTCGCACTGGCAGCTCCAGTCCAGGCCCAGTTTGCCCTCACCGCAGGTGCCCCCGCTTCGGCAACGGAGAAGTCACCAGCCACCGGGGACATTGCCGTACACCGCTTCCATATCAGGGTTCCCGAAGCCGACCTCGCCGACCTTCGCCAACGCGTACGCGCCACAAGGTGGCCCGAGCGCGAGACCGTCTCGGATCGCTCCCAGGGTGCCCAACTGGCGAAGATCCAAGAGCTCGTCCAGTATTGGGGGGCCGATTACGATTGGCGCAAGGCGGAAGCCACGCTCAATGCCTTGCCGCAGTTCGTGACCGAAATCGATGGGCTCAACATTCAGTTCATCCACGTCCGATCTCGCCATAGCAACGCCATGCCGCTAATCATCACTCATGGGTGGCCTGGCTCCCTCTTCGAATATCTGAAGATCATTGGCCCGCTGACCGATCCCACCGCCCACGGAGGCAAGGCGGAGGATGCCTTCGATGTCATTATCCCCTCGATGCCCGGCTATGGCTTCTCTGGAAAACCGAAAGCGACCGGCTGGGATGCGGATCATATCGCGCGCGCCTGGGCAGTGTTGATGAGCCGCTTAGGCTATGCAAGGTATGTGTCCGCGGGCGGAGATTGGGGTTCCGTTGTAGCGGACAAGATGGCCAGTCAGAAGCCGGCGGGATTGCTGGGGATTCACGTCAACATGCCCGCGACCGTTCCAACAGATGTAGCAAAGGCTCTGAGCAATGGCGATCCGGCGCCCGCTGGGCTGTCCGAGGTCGAGCGCGCAGCCTTCGCATCCCTCCACAACCTGTACACAAAGGGCGGCGGGTACGCGGCCATGATGGTCACTCGTCCACAGACCTTGGGTTATGGCTTGACCGATTCGCCCGCCGGCCTTGCGGCGTTCTTCTATGACAAGCTCGCCGACTGGACCCACACCGGCGGCAATCCTGAAAAGGCCCTCACCAAGGACGAGATGCTCGACAACATTACACTTTACTGGGTGACAAACACGGCCGCCTCTTCCGCGCAACTCTACTGGGAGAATAACGCCAACAACTTCAACGCCGTCAACATCTCCCTCCCCGCCGCCATCACCGTTTTCCCCGGCGAAATCTACCGCGCGCCGCGCAGTTGGGCTGAGCGCAGTTACCACAACCTCATCTACTTCCACGAAGTCCAAAAGGGCGGCCACTTTGCCTCGTGGGAACAACCCGAGCTGTACGCTGCCGAGATGCGCGCCGCATTCCGGTCACTCCGCTAAACGAGGCAACCAATGAAACATTCATTACTCGTTTGCTTCTCTTGCTTGTGCACTCTCATAGCAATGGCGCAGTCCGCCGCGGAACTCCGCGGTCCAGCCCCCGTAGTACCGCTTAGAGCGGAGGCGGCTCCGAAGATCGTGATCGATCCGCCGCTTGCCGAACCACTCGCCATGGGACGGGTGGTCATCCAATATCGCGCCGAGAATCTCCGGATCGTGCCGGTATTCGGCCCAGCGGCCCTTGCGGTGTCTCCGCGCATCGGACACATTCATGTGACCGCGGACAGTACGCCTTGGCACTGGGCGGACGCCAGCGGTGAGCCCCTTATACTGAATGGCTTCCTACCCGGGCCACACAAGATCCTGATCGAACTCGTCAATCCGAACCATCAGGTCCTCGACACAGGGCCCGTTACATTTGTTATCCCGAAAGGGACAAAGCCGGCCGGCGGGCGGCGCGTTGGGCTGACCACCAGAACCGGACATTAAACCGGACTATCTAGCGGACCAAGTGTCGCCTTTACATTCTGCCATCATGCTGATACTACTGTAGATGTAACGGAGAAATGGCGGTAATGAAAGCGGACATCGAAGCGGAAGACAGAGGAGAGCAGGTTTCGCTCATGGAGCCCACGACAATCGGTGACGGCTACCGCTTCCGCGCACGAATCACGGACTTGGCATTCGATCTCGCGCAGAAGTCGGCGGGGTTCAAGCGCAGCCTACCCCCGACTCTGCTGACCTCTCTTGCGGACCTCGTGCGCTCGATGAACTGCTACTATTCCAATCTTATCGAGGGACACGACACTCACCCCATCGACATCGAGCGTGCACTCAAGAACGACTACAGCAACGACACTCGCAAACGCGACCTGCAACTCGAAGCCAAAGCGCACATCACGGTTCAGAAATGGATCGACGAGGGTGGCTCAAACGGCGCTGCGGCTGCGAGCGCCGAAGGCATCATCACTATCCATCGCCGCTTCTGCGAACTCCTGCCTCAAGACCTGCTCTGGGTGCAAGACCCCACCACCAAAGAGCGACTCAAAGTCATACCCGGCGAGATACGACGCAGGGACGTTCAGGTAGGGCGCCATGTGGCGATTAGCCCTGGTGCATTGCCGCGATTCCTCGAACGGTTCGCCCTTGTGTATGGCCGTCTCGGCAAGACCGAGGCCATCCTGGCCGCCGCCGCCCATCACCGCCTCCTATGGATGCATCCGTTTCTGGACGGCAATGGCCGCGTGGCCAGGCTCATGTCGCATGCGCAGTTGCTCAGCCTTCTCGACACCGGAGCCGTCTGGTCGGTTGCCCGTGGATTGGCCCGCAAGGTCGAGGACTACAAGCGGTTCCTTGCAAATTGCGATCTGCCGCGACGCAACGATCTCGACGGGCGCGGTAGCTTGAGCGAGGATGAACTCGGAGCGTTTACCGAGTTCTTTCTTCAGACCTGCCTCGATCAGGTTACTTTTATGGAAGGCCTGATGCAACCCGACCGGCTGCGAACCCGCATTCTGATGTGGGCAGAAGAGGAGACTCGTCTGGGCAAGCTTCCCGCTAAAACCATCCTCATACTGGAGGCAATTCTGTATCGCGGCGAATTGCCGCGCGGCGATGCCGACACCATCGTCGGCACAGGAGACCGTCAGGCCCGCAGAATCGTTTCAACACTATACGACCAGGGCGTGGTCGTGTCCGAGAGCACGCGCGCACCGCTGCGACTTGCCTTTCCCGCATCACTGGCATCACGCTGGATGCCTGGACTGTTCCCCGAGAAGACGGATTGAAATTACGGCGATGGTGGAACGCATAGACATCGAACGAGCCCTTAATGACCTCACTTCCAACGAAGGGGGCATGATCTTCCAGGGGCTTGCTGTTGTCCTTGCAAAAATACGATGCTACGAACTCATCGCGTGTGAGCGCAAGAACGATCTTGGCCTCGACGCATACGCGAGTTGTCGCTGTGTCCCCCGACGGTCGCGGCAAGGGCGTCGCCTGCTCCACGACCGGAACGTTCGAGAAGATCAAGTCCGACGCAGACAAGGCGCAGAAGAATTACCCTGACGTAACACTGCTATTGTTTTACACCCCGGAGAAGGTCTCGCAGCCAAAGAAGGCAGACTGGGCAAAGAAGCTTCCTGAAGCTTTCGGTTTCGAACTGGTCGTGCTCTCCCGCGAGGACATTATTGCCTCACTACAGCTTCCAGACAACTCCTATCTCTGCGCCGCGCATCTGAAAATTTCCGTTCCCTATCGATTGCCACTCACCGGCCTCATAGCGCAGGCGCACGAGGCAGCCGCTGCCATTGCCGCCGATTGGGCCGCGCATCCGCGATTGGTCGGTAAACCCCAAATAGCGCTGAATGCTGTCCTGTTGGATCCGAACGGAAGTGAAACACGCGAAGTCTTCACTACGATCCATTTACTCGACCTCTTACTTCAAAGTCGGCGATTGGTGCTCGAAGCTCCAGCATCAGGAAACGCCTCTTTGAAATGGCGCAGCATGACGCTCGCAGGACTCG
>JANODS010000399.1:0-1083 GCA_031412835.1 Acidobacteriota bacterium
TCTCGGCATCTCCTACGGCGAAATCCAGTGGGTGAAGACGGGCGAGCGCCTGACCAAGGAGACGTTCGACCTGAACCGCAAGGCTGGCGGAGCGGTGATCATGCACCTCATGAAGCCGGAGTGGATCCGCCGTGCGATGGCCTCGCCGTCCGTGATGATCGGCTCCGACGGCATGCCGTATGCGCCCGGAGCCCATCCCCGCGGCGCCGGCACGTTCGCGCGAGTGCTCGGCCTCTACGTCCGAGAGCAGAAGGTCCTGCCCTTGATGGACGCCTTGGCGAAGATGACGATCATGCCCGCCCACCGCCTCGAAGCCATCGCCCCGCAACTGAGGAACAAAGGCAGGATCCGCGTAGGAGCCGACGCCGACATCACCGTCTTCGACCCCGCCCGCATCATCGATACAGCGACGTTCGAGAAGGGCCTCAGCTTCTCCGTCGGCATCGACCATGTCGTCGTCAACGGAGTCCCCGTCGTCCGCGAAGGCAAAACCGTCCCCAACACCTTCCCCGGTAAAGCCGTCCTCGGTAACTACGCTAACCGCCGCTGAGAAAGCCTGACCTTGTCGCGCGACAACGTGCTAAAGTCCTTCCTAGGAGCTCTCCCGACCTGCGGAACGGGATCCCCGCAAACATGTCGAACATGACAGTACGCGAGCAAGAGGCCGTTTCACAGGCAGCCAAGCTATTCATCGGGCTTGGGGCCTCAGAAGTATTCGTGTTTGGATCCGCCGTCAAGGGACAGCTTCGACCGAGTTCCGATATCGATATGGCAGTCTCTGGCTTACCGGCGCGTGTGTATTTCTCGGCCATCAGCCAAGCCTCCGACCTGATTGGCCGACCCGTGGACTTGGTGGATTTGGACGACGATTCCGGCCTGGTGCGGTACCTCCGCCGCAGTGGAGATCTCGTCCGTGTCGCCTGATCTCGCGGAGAAGATCCAACTGGGACTCGATGAGCTCATCGTGATTAAGGGCATGATGGAACCCTTAATCGCTCGCACAGGAGAGGCGGAGTTGCCGGTGATCGAAACGGCGGCAGCCTGCACCATGCTGCACTCGTTTTATACCGAGATTGAGAAAAT
>JANODS010000400.1:0-7893 GCA_031412835.1 Acidobacteriota bacterium
CCCGCGGGCGACGACGGACCGAAGGACCCGCCTCATGACGGGTCCTTAACAGTAGCCGCGCGCCAGGCAGCCAGTCGGGCGGCCATTTTTTTAACCAGCTCCGGTTTAGCGGTGGCCAGATCGCGCAGTTCGGATGGATCGGCGGCAAGGTCGTACAACTCACGGTGGCCGGTGTCGAGAAATTCGATTAGTTTCCAGCGACCGTTTCGGATAGCCATGGCGGATTTCCCCCCCAGGAAATGGTCCGCTGGGAGAGGGTAATACCAGAATATATCCCGCCGACCAAGGTGCGACTTCGGTTTGCGAAGAACCCCGGCGAGGGAGACGCCATCCTGAATGTGCCCGTTGGGAGGGCGCACTCCGGCGAGTTCGAGGAGCGTCGGGTAATAGTCCGTGCTCACGACAGGATCATCACTCACGGTGCCGGCAGGAATCTGACCCGGCCAGCGCACGGCGAGAGGCACCCGGAGGCCGCCTTCAAACAGCATGGACTTCCCACCGTGGAGGTGGGCGTTGGTCGTGACGTTTGTTTCGCCGCCGTTATCGGAGTTGAAGATCACGATCGTCTCGCGGTCGAGTCCGCGTTTGGCGAGTTCTTCAAGAATCAGCCCCACACCTTCATCGACGGTCTCCAACATCGCGGCAAGCGCAGGGTTGTTTTTCTTCTTTCCCGCCCCGGGCTTCGCGGTGTACTTCGCCAGCACCTCCGGTTTGGAGTCGAGTTTTGTATGAACGGCGTAGTGCGATAGGTAGAGGAAGAAGGGCCGAGTTCCCGCATTGCGGGCTATGAATTCGACGGCCTCCTGATTCAGTCGGTCAGTGAGGTACTCGCCCGGCCTGCGCGCCGGAAGGCCGGCGAGGTGCTGGTACGGATGCCAGTAGTAACCTGGACCGATGTAGCTGGTTTCAGAGCAGATCACTTCGTCGAAGCCATGTAGTTTCGGGTCGCCCCGGCGGGCCTTGTAGTCGCCCATCAGGTGCCATTTGCCGATGAGCCCGGTACGGTATCCGGCGCTCTTCAACACATTGGCCAGACTGGCCGGGCCGGGCCGGAGATAGTTCGGATCGTCCGCGCGGAGAAAGTCTGTGATGCCCACTCGCGCCGGGTGTTGGCCCACCATGATCGACGTCCGCGTCGGTGAGCAGACGGGAGCCGCCGAGTAGGCGTTCGTGAAACGAATGCCCTCGGAGGCAAGACGGTCAATGTTCGGCGTGCGGTTAAACGTGTTGCCGTAGCAGCCAGGCTCGCCCCAACCGAGGTCATCGACTAGGATGAACACGATATTGGGTCGCTTGCGCTCCGCCGCGGCGGCGAAGCGGGCGGACCACAGAACGCTTGTGAATTCACGACGGTTCATACGAATGGAATCACTCCAGTTCTACCAGTGGCCCCGCGGACGCAATTTTGCTACACGGACGTCGCAATATCCGCTCCCGCAAGAACGCGATACAATTCACCCGCGAGCAATGTGAGCATGGAACCGCTCAACTCTCTTCTGGATTTCGAAGTTTTCTTTCAGACTTGGTATCCCCATCTTTTGCGATACGTCTGTCGTTTCGCGGCCTCGCGCGCAACGGCGGAGGATCTCAGCCAGGAAGTGTTTCTGGATCTGTATTCGGCTCTGCGAGCCGGACAGCGCATCGAGTTTCCAAAGGCTTGGACATTACGTGTGGCACGGCGAAAGTGGGCGGAATTGCGGAATCAGCCTTTCGATATGGATCAGATCCACGGAACTCTGGAAGACATCGAAGCGCGCGGCGAAAGTCCTTCAACCGACATCCATCGGCGTCTGGACGTCCAAAAACTGAGGGGCTGTCTGTCCTTACTCACCGTCAGGGAAGAGGAGGTCTTCTTACTCCGCCTGCAATCGATGAAGTTCCGCGAGATCGGCTTGGCCCTGGGGATCAGTACCAGTTCGGTCAACACTTTGCTCGTCCGGGCCCTTGGGCGATTGCAGCAGGTGTTTGGCGTCCGCGAAGAAAGTGCCGCCCTAGCCGCTCGTCCGGAGGCCCGCCATGGACGGCGGTAACATGCGGCAACATCCGGATCAGGTGACTCTGTTGGCATGGGCGGGCGGTGAATTGCCGTGGTGGCGGACGTGGTCCGTGCGGCGCCACGTCAAAGGGTGCTTGGCTTGTCAAAGCGGCCTGCACGAGATGCAAACCCTGATTTCCGCACTGAGTTCCGGCTTGCCCGAGTTGTCGCGCGTCGATGTGACAAGAGCGTGGTGGCGGTTCCGGGATGCTTCGCGTCATCTAGATGCCAATCCTGAGCGGCCGCCGGTGAGCCTCAATCCCAGATGGGCTCTCGTCCTGATCGGAACCATCGGATTCGCTTGCGTAACCACATGGCCGGTCCTGTTCTCCGTCCGAAAGGTTCCGCCGCGTGTCGGCCCATCGCCCCGCCTACCCTTTGCGCCGCCTGTGCAGAGTATTCCACCCTCCCTTCCGGTACGCCCGCTCGAACCAGAGATCCCAACCCCGCCCCCGGCCGCCGGGCCGACCGAAGTGGAGTTACTGGACACGGAGATCCAGACGATAGCCGCACTGCACCGGTCACGCTTCTGTCTGAACACCGGGATAACCGTTCGGCGGGTGGAGTCTGTCGTCGAAGTGGCAGGCGTTCTCCCGTCAAAGCTGGAGCGGGATGAACTTATCGGCGTTTTGGCCATGGTCGCGAGGGACGGGCGGATGCGGGTATCGCTGACCGATGCCAGTTCCCAGACGGCGGGTGACGCAGGTCCGGAAGTCGCGACCGGAACCGCATGGGAAAGCCTTGTGCCACTGGGCGTGCCACCCATGGCGGCATGGTTGAGGCAGTCTTCCGCGGACGGACAGAGACGCGACGAACGTGAGATTGTCCGCCTTGTGAACTCGATGGTGAGAGACACCGAGAAGGTCTCAAGCGACGGGTGGGCCGTGCGGCGACTGGCGGAGCAGTTCCCTCCGTCGCGATTGCGCCGGGCTGCTCCGAAGACCGAGGAACAACTATTGCAAATCGTGGACGACCACTTAATTGCCCTGGAAGGTGTTCTACTGAGGCTGCGAAGCGGTCTGGAACCGAGCAGGGTAGAGCAGTCAGAGGTGGGGCCGCTCTTCGCCGGTACTTGGCAAGAAGAGGGGGTAGCCCTTCAGCACCAGGTGGAGGGGCTTGTGCGGCTAGCACTTGGGACATCCGGGGCGTACGCGTCAAACCATCGGAGTCCGCCGCCGGGAGAGATGTCGGCGCAGATGGATGAGTGGGTCGCACGCACCAATGCGTGCTGGGCGGCGACCGTGCGGTTACGGGCTCGAATCGAGAAAGCACCCAGATAGAAGCAACACTCAGGCTCCGACGGGACAAACAATTAGCGAATTCGTCCGCGCTTCCTGATAAAGTCATACCCAGCAGCCCATGCGCCTATTTCTTCTCCTCTTCCCCACCCTCCTCCTCGCCCAACAAAACTGGAGATCCTGGTCCGGCGCCAACGACGGCAACCGCTTCTCCCCCCTCACCCAGGTCAACAAAATCAACGTCAAACAGCTCAAAGTCGCCTGGGAATACAAATCCGGCGACGCCGACCCCCGCGGCCGCACCGCCATTCAGTGCACCCCCATCATCGTCGACGGCGTCCTCTACGCCACCACCCCCACCCTCGACGCCATCGCCCTCGACGCCGCCACCGGCAAAGAACTCTGGCGCTTCGCCCCGCCCGCCTCCCGCTTCCGCGGCGTCAACCGCGGCGTCATGCTCTGGGAAGAAAAGGGCGAAAAACGCATCTTCTACGCCGCCGGTGCCCAACTCTTCGCCCTCGACGCCAAAACCGGCAAAGCCATCCCCTCCTTCGCCGCCGATGGCCGCCTCGACCTCTCGAAAGACCTCGACCGCGACCCGCCCGGAGCCTTCAACGGAGCCACCTCCCCCGGCGTCATTTACAAAGACCTCATCATCATCGGCTCCAGCGTCGGCGAAGGCCCCCGCATGGCCGCCCCCGGCCACATCCGCGCCTACGACGTCCGCACCGGCAAGCGCCGCTGGATCTTCCATACCATCCCCCACCCCGGCGAGTTCGGCTACGAAACCTGGCCCAAAGACGCCTGGAAAACCGCCGGCGGCACCAATAACTGGGGCGGCATGAGCCTCGATGAAACCAAAGGCATCGTCTACGTCTCCCTCGGCTCGCCGTCTTTCGATTACTACGGTGCCGACCGCGTCGGCGACAACCTCTTCGGCAACTCCATCGTCGCCCTCGACGCCAACACCGGCAAACGCATCTGGCACTACCAAACCGTTCACCACGACATCTGGGACATGGACCTCCCCGTCAACGCCAATCTCATTCAATGGCGCGGCAAACCCGCCGTCGCTCAGATCACGAAGCAAGGCTACGTCTTCGTCCTCGACCGCGAGACCGGTCAGCCCCTTCTCCCCGTCGAAGAGCGCCTCTTCCCCGCCTCCACCATCCCCGGCGAGGTCACCGCCAAAACCCAGCCCATCCCCCTGAAGCCTCCGCCCTTCTCTCCCCAACGCTTCGAACCCAGCGACATCACCCCCGAAGTGAAGGCCCATTTCACCGAAATGTCGAAGGATTGGCTCAACCAGGGCATGTACATCCCCGCCAGCCGCCAAGGCACCGTCATGCTCCCCGGCACCGTCGGCGGAGGTCTCTGGGGCGGTGCCGCGGCCGATCCCGCCAAGGGCATCCTCTACGTCAACTCCCAAAACCTGCCGTCCATCATGCAGATCGTCGACGCCCCCGTCGGCTCGCCCTATCCCTATCAAATCGGCGGTTATCGCAAGCTCCGCGATGAAAAAGGCAACCCCGGCGTCAAGCCGCCCTGGGGCCAACTCACCGCCATCGACCTCAACAAAGGCGAGTTCCTGTGGCAAAAGGTCCTCGGCAAAAATGACACCACCGACAAGGATGTCGGCACCGAGAACTTCGGCGGGCCCATTCTCACCGCCGGCGGTCTCGTCTTCATCGGGGCCACCCGCGACGAGATGTTCCGCGCCTTTGACGCCGCCACCGGAGCCATTCTTTGGGAGACCAAACTCCCCGCCGGCGGCTACGCCACCCCGGCCACTTACTCGCTCAACGGCAAGCAGTACATCGTCATCGCCTGCGGAGGCGGTGCCCGTCTAACAACTAAGTCAGGAGATTCGTACGTTGCGTTTGCTCTGCCTTAGCCTCTTAGCCATGGCACTTACCGGTGCCGACCAACCCATCCCCTACAGCCACAAGGCTCATCTTAAAATGGGCCTCAAGTGCAACGAGTGCCACACGATGCCGGGCAAGGGCGAACTCGCCACCTACCCCACCGAATCCAAGTGCATGACTTGTCACGTCGCGGTGAAGAAGGAGAGCCCGCACATCCAACTCCTCGCCGAATACGCCCGCAAGAAGGCTCCGGTCCCCTGGGTCCAAGTCTACAAACTACCCGAATTCGTTTGGTTTTCTCACAAGGCCCACGCCGCCGCCGACTGCGCCCGCTGCCACGGCCCCGTCGCCGAACGCGACGTGATAACCAAGGAAAAAGCCATTACCATGGTCGCCTGCATGGCCTGCCACGACGAACACAAGGCCCCCAACGAGTGCAACCTCTGCCACAACCCCGCTTAACGCTTCATCCGTTCGTAGTAATCCCGCGTTAACTCGTAAATACTCCGCCCTTGCGGCGTCTCCAGCCCTTTCAACACCAGCGGCCGATCCGCCGCCACCCTCTCTTGCCCCAGCTTAAACTTACCTTCAACTTTCTCAATCGTCATCTCGTAAGCCACAATCCCCTGCCGCATCCCCTTCAAGTAAGCCGCCGGCATCTTCGTCAAATCCCAAACTCTCCCGCCGCCGTACTTACTCTCGTTCTTACTCACCAGCTTCACCAAACTCGCCGCGAAAGCCTCATCATCGTCAATCCGTCGCGGCTTCCCACTCACATTCACCACCGCGAAGTTCCACGTCGGCACCGCCCGTTCCGCCGTATACCAATTCGGCGAAATGTAGGCGTGCGGCCCATGAAACACCACCACCGCCTCTTCCATCCCCGTCATCGCCGCGTTCTGCGGATTGCCCGCCGCCAAATGCCACCAAACCTTCCCCCACCCCGAAGCCGACCGTTCCAACAGCGTCGGCACGTTCGTCGTTTGGATCCCGCCCTTCGCCGTAATCACCATCGCGAAGGCGTACTCTTCCATAAAATCAAGCAGCAGCGGCTTGTCTTTTTCCACTTGCCGTTCGGGGATGTAAATGCTCTGCCCCTCCGCCTCCGCCGAAGCGGTCAACGCCGAAAGGGAGAATAGAAAATCGCGACGCTCGGGCATTCCCCAATCTAACCGAAAATCGAATTCGCCGGTATGACCACCTGATACGCCGACAACTCCAGCGCCGCGACCACCAACAAATCGCCCCGGCGATATCGAGACAAACGTTTAGTCGGTGGGTCGGCCACGAAGATAAATTCGACTCCCGCCGCTTCATAGTCGGCCAGCTTGCTCATCAACTCTTCGTGCCGGTCGTCAGGCGACACAATCTCCACAACGGCGTACGGCGGATCACGCGGAATCAGTTCGTCCTGCTCGGAACTAAAAACCGCGAAATCGGCGACCCGAAACCGCTCTGGTGCAACACGAAGACGAATCTCCGGAGCCCCAAACAATTGGCCGCGATCATACCAAGGCTTCAGGGCGTAGCCCAAGCGGAGCTGGATTTGGCTATGGAAATAATTCGGCATCGCTCTCTCCACCAACTCCCCGTCGACGTAGTCCGGCTCCGGACTTTCAAAGCTGGACCGCAGATATTCACCCGTCGAAAGCAGCGTATTCGTCGCCATACCCATCAGAGTAACACCTCCATCCCGGCCTCGATCCCGGCGCGGCGCGCTAACTCGTCGGCGGCTTGAACGGATGCGGCGTGACATTGAAATTATCCCGATTGCCGTCCACGAGAAACTCAATCCCATACTCGGCACCCAGCGCCTGATAGCCCTTCACCGCCGGGCTCAGCATATAAACGCCCTTCCCGACGCCCTTGAACTCGAAGGCACCATCCGGCGGCAGCACCATCACCTGGCGATCCGCGCTCCGATCGGGACTCAACCCCAACCGCATACCCGCTGGAATCGCGCCCCCATCGGCCAATACAATTCGCCCCCGCACCGTAAAGCTCGGCCCCACTTCGATGTCGCCCACCAAAACCTCGTGCCCATCGTCTTTCGTCGCCACAAACGTCACCCCGCCCACCAATCCCTTCGGTGCGAGGGAATCCATCCGCGGCAGCAGGTCCCACACGCGTCCCGCCGGCACGTTGGTAATCGCAAACTCTCCCTTTTCGTTCGTGCCGAGCCGCAAATCCTGGAACGACGTGCCCGAGATCCGGCTATGCGTACTCAACAGCATCTCGGCATTGGCCACCGGCTTCCCCTTGCTCACGAGCCGTCCTCGTATCGTTGCGCCGTCGAACACCGTCACTTTGTGCCGCTCGGAACCCGTCGCCAGCGTCGCCAGCGTCGGAGCCATGCCCCGCGGCGCAACTTCGAGAATCATCGCCGTGGCCGGTTTGGGCTACGCCGTTTCGGACTCCCCCTCCCGGTTCGACACCGCCACCAATGCGATCCAATCAATGTCGCCGAACCGTCTGCTCTGTCCGATGTGGGTGCCCTGTTGCGAAATCAGCGCTTCCCGAACCGGCTCACCGTTCCGGTCGACCACCTTGCCAAGCACAACCTGCTTCGCGTCCCCAGCCGGCGTCCGCGTCTTGACCGACGCCTTGGCCGAGCCCTTCTCGGGATCGTGCTTCCGAATGAAAGTGGTGGCGTAACCCTCCCGGACGACGAGCAGAGTGAACACGAGATCGGGACTTAGTCCCGCGATGGAAAACCTGCCCGAGGCGTCCGTCGTGCCACGCTTTCCACAATCGA
>JANODS010000401.1:0-2392 GCA_031412835.1 Acidobacteriota bacterium
CTCTCCATCCTCTCCGAAAAGCCGTTCAAGAATGGCAGCGGTCGCCTCGAACTCGCCGAAGCCATGGTCGCTCCGGAAAACCCGTTGACTCCTCGCGTCATCGTCAATCGCGTCTGGGCCCATCACTTCGGCGAAGGTCTCGTGCGCACCGTCAGCAACTTCGGGCGCATGGGAGAAAAGCCGAGCCATCCCGAGCTCCTCGATTCCCTCGCCAGTAGCTTCGTCGCCAACGGCTGGTCGCTCAAACAACTCCACCGCGAGATCATGCTCTCCGCCACGTATCAGCGCTCAGCCGAAAACGACGCTAACTCCGTCGATCCCTCGAACCGACTCCTTTGGAGAGCCAACCGCCAGCGCCTCGACGCCGAATCCCTCCGCGACGCCCTGCTCGCTGCGTCGAACGAACTCGACCTCAAACCCGTCGCTCAGCCCACCGATCTATCGGCCGCCGAAACCCGTTCGCGCACCGTCTACGGTCTCGTCAGCCGCCGCAAACTCGATGGAACCCTGGCGCTGTTTGACTTCCCCAACCCCAACGCGACCGGCGAACAACGCACCGTCACCGCCACCGCCCTGCAACAGCTCTTCTTCCTCAACAGCGACTTCGTCGACGCCCGAGCCCGTCGTCTCGCCACTGACTCCGCTGCCGCCTCGGATCGCATCGGCTACCTCTACCGCGCCGTTCTCGGGCGCGCCCCTGACGCGACCGAACGCGCTCTCAGCCTCGAATTCACGCAGTCCGCCAAAGATCCCTGGACCCAATTCTCCAAGGCTCTTCTCAGTTCGAACGACTTCCTCTTTGTGAACTAACCATGACACGCCGCGACGCTCTTCAAACTCTCGGAACTGGCTTCGGAATGCTGGGCTTAGCCTCGGCGGAGACGCCGCATTTCAAGCCCAAAGCCAAATCGGTCATCTTCCTTTTCCTCAATGGAGGGCCGTCGCAAGTCGATACCTTCGACTACAAACCGGCGCTGGCGAAGTACAACGGAACGCACGCCCCGGGCCAAACGAAGCTGGGCCAAGGCACCTTGATGCAATCGCCGTTTGCCTTTCAGCGCTACGGAAAGTCGGGCATCGAAGTCTCGGAGATCTTTCGCCAAGTCGGCGAATGCATCGACGATATCTGTGTCATCAACTCGATGCACTCCGACCTCCCCGCTCATCCCCAAGCGATCTTGCAGATGAATACCGGTCGAATCATTCCCGGTTATCCGTCTTGGGGATCGTGGCTTACATATGGACTTGGTACCGAGAACAAGAACCTTCCCGGTTTTGTCGCCCTCTGCGCCGGAATGCCGGACGTCGGCAGCAATCTGTGGAACAACGCGTTCCTGCCTTCCGTGCAGCAAGGCACTTACGTGCCGAACGACGACGCTGACCCGGAGAAGATGATTCAACATCTCAGGAATGCCAACACCTCGCTCTCCGACCAGCGCAAAACGCTCGATTTCGTCAATAAACTGAACGGAATCGAGCTAACGAAACGCGGAGCTGATCCAGTTTTGGAAGGGCGAATTCAATCCATGGAAGTCGCGTATCGGATGCAAGCCGAAGCGATGGATGCGTTTGACGTTTCGAAAGAATCGGAAGCCGTTCGCGCCGCTTACGGAGTTACTCGAAATCCCAATGAAGCCGAGATGAAAATCAAATCGGCGACACGAGACGGCGATTTCGCTCGAGGCTGTCTAGTCGCACGACGGTTGGTCGAACGAGGCGTTCGAGCGGTTCAGGTCTACTTCGGAAACGATAAACCTTGGGATAGCCATCACAATATTTTGGTTCACAAAAAATTGGCGCAACAAGCCGATCAACCAATCGCCGCGCTTTTAAAAGATTTAAAACGCTCAGGTTTATTGCAAGAAACGCTAGTAGTAATCGGCGGCGAGTTTGGTCGGCGCCCTTGGATTGAGACCAACGGTCGGATCAACGTGCAGAACGGGCGGGACCATAACAACGAAGGGTTTACGTATCTGTTGGCCGGGGCCGGAGTGAAAGGCGGGACGAAGTACGGGGCGACGGACGAGTTCGGAGCGAAGTCGGTGGAGAAGCGCGCGCATGTTCACGATTTGCACGCAACGATTCTTCATTTAATGGGAATGGATCACACGCGATTAACTTTTAAGCACAGCGGGCGTTACTTCCGACTGACCGATGTCGCTGGAGAAGTCATGAATGGAGTTATCGCTTAGCCTTTGTTGTTGACTATTGAGTGACTAAAGGGATGTCCCCCCTCAGAGCAGTTCTATCCACCACGGGACGCTATCGCTGTTTGGCCCCGTCTTCGCCCTCGCTCAAAGCCCCGTGAATCTCAAGATCCACAAATCACGTTCATCGCAAACTTCGGCCGCGCCCTTCTCGAGAGCCCAACCCTTGAATCCGCCGATCAGAA
>JANODS010000402.1:0-1556 GCA_031412835.1 Acidobacteriota bacterium
CCCCAACAGCGGTCGTCCTCCGCGGATGGCAAACTGGAACCTGAGTCTGCAACGCGAACTCGGCGAAAATCTGGTCGTCGAAGCCGCCTACGTCGGCAACCGCGGCGCTTGGTTCCGCGCCGATGGCCTCAATGACTACAACGGCCTCACCAGCGCACGTCTCAGGACCTTCGGCCTCGATATCGCCAACGCCGCGGACCGTAGCTTGTTAACCTCCCGCATCGATTCGCCCGCCGTCGTCGCCCGGGGCTTCCGCAAGCCCTACGAATCGTTTGCCAACTCGAACACCTTGGCTCAAACGCTCCGGCCTTTTCCACAATTCGGTGGCCTCGGCAGTCTCTGGGCTCCCCTCGGTAACACCTGGTACGACTCCCTTCAAATCAAGGCCACCAAGCGCTACTCCAAGGGCCTCACGGGCACCTTGGCTTACACCTGGTCCAAGAATTTGACGAACGTCGAAAACCAATCGGGCGGCACCGTCCCCACCAACGACGTCTACAACCGTCCCAACCAAAAAACGTTTTCGGTGAACGATCAGCCGCAGGTACTCGTCATTGGTTTCAACTATGACTCCCCGCGCTGGAACAAAAACTGGGCCACGAAAGCCCTCCTTAGCAGTTGGACCCTCGGCGGCATCGTGCGCTATGCGAGCGGCTTCCCCATCCAGGCGCCTAACTCGAACAACGCTCTCGGCAGTCTCCTGTTCCGCGGCACTCGTATGAACCGCGTCAATGGCGAACCGCTCTACCTGCAGAACCTGAACAACGGCCAAAGCATCGATCCCTTTAAGCAGTTGACCCTCAACCCGAAGGCCTGGGTAGACGCCGCCCCCGGCGAGTGGGGCTACTCTGCCGCTTACTATGACGATTACCGCTTCGCCCGCCGCCCCGACGAACAGCTTTCCTTTGGTCGTATGTTCCGCCTCAAGGAGCGCTACGTCATTTCCTTCCGGGCGGAGTTCTTCAAAGTTCTCAACCGGACCTACTTGAATAATCCCGACGCGGGCAACCCCGCCGCCACGACGCAAATCAACAGCGCCGGTGTCGTCACCGCCGGCTTCGGACGCATCAACCCCGCCAGCGTGGCCAACCCGCCCCGCAGCGGTCAAGTCGTGGCTCGCTTCCAGTTCTAGCCCTCTCCTAGTCGCGTCAAAGAGCGCCGTACCCCTCACGGGACGGCGCTCTTTCCGTCTTCGGATTCCCAGGTCTTTCGGTGGAGCCGGATTCGTCCTCCCCTCGCTTACCCCGCACGGGTCAACGGGTTCTCCGCTTCGAGTTCCAGGTACGATGAAAGTCAGCGTGTTCCGCTTCCTCCTCCTCATCTCCGCCATCGAAGCCGCCGCCGCGCCGCCGCCGATTCGCTTCGAAGAGATTGCCACCCAGTCCGGCCTCCGCTTCGAACTCCAGAACGGCGAAGCCGGCGGCTTCCATCAAATCGAACTCACCCTCGGCGGCGTTGCCGCCTTCGATTACAACAACGATGGCTGCACCGACATCTTCTTCACGAACGGTGCCGCCATCCCCAGCCTCCGCAAAACCAGCCCCAAGTTCTCTAAC
>JANODS010000403.1:0-1658 GCA_031412835.1 Acidobacteriota bacterium
GCGCACGAGCCCCGTCCCGAACAGATGACGCCACACGCGATTGGCCATGACACGGGCAGTGAGCGGATTTTCGGGGGCGGTGAGCCATCGGGCAAGGGCGAGGCGACGGCCGGAGGTTTGGCCCGAGGCGGTGGGGATTTCGACGGGCAGCCCGCCCCAATCGGCGGCACGGGGGAAGCCGGGGCGCATGGGTTCGGACTTGGCGTTGCGATCACCGCGGACGAGCAGGAACGAGGGCGGTGCACTATAGCGATTCGGGCCTTCGTGGAGGAAGGTGCCCACGATGGCTTCGGCCTTGATTCCTTTGCCGGGGGCGGGTTCGTCGCCGGGGCCATCCGGGGTGAAGCGGTAGTCTCCATCGGTTACGCCCATGGCCATGGGGACCGGGGCGGGACGTTGCTTTTCGAGGGCGGCGATTTCGGCGTTGAGTTGGCGGCGGGCGGCGAGGTCGGCGGGGGAGCAGATGCGGTCGATCTCGGAGGCCGAAGCCCGCGTCGTGCGAATAACCTGGTTGGCTAGGAGGGTTTGGCCGGGGGTGCGCTGGGCTTCGGGGGTGGCGATGGCTTCCTGGACGTTGGCGGGGAAGCGCTTGTATTTGTTGGGCAGGATTTGGGCGGCGTAGGGGGCTTCGAGGATGCGAATCCGGTCGCGGATTTGAGCAATGGCAGAGTCGACACGGGCGTTGCCGTCCCGCCAGGCCTTGGCTTCGGCGGGGGGCACGAGGGGTTGGTCGACTTCGACGTAGCCGAAGAGCGTGGCCTGCATGCGGTAGTAGTCTTTTTGGGAAATGGGATCGAATTTATGATCGTGGCAACGGGCGCATTGGACGGTGAGGCCCATGACGCCACGACCGATGGTGGCGATCATGTCGTCGAGATATTCGTAGCGAAATTCGGGATTATCCTTTTCGCGGAAGCCGACTTTGGCATAGCTGCGAAGGAAGCCGGTGGCGGTGAGGGAGTCGTAAGTGGGCTGGTCGATTTCGTCGCCGGCGAGTTGTTCGGTGAGGAAGACGTCGTACGGTTTGTCGGCGTTGAAGGCGCGGATGACGTAGTCGCGGTAACGCCAGGCGTTGGGCCGGTCGAAGTCGTGTTCGTAGCCGTTGGAATCGGCGTAGCGGGCGACGTCGAGCCAGTGGCGACCCCAGCGTTCGCCATAGTGGGGCGAGGCGAGGAGATGGTCGATGAGGCGCGGCCAGGCGTCGGCAGCTTTGCTGTTGACGAAGGCATCGACTTCGGCGGGCGTGGGGGGGAGGCCGATGAGATCGAGATAGGCGCGGCGGACGAGGGTGGCGCGGTCGGCGCGGGGGGCGGGTTTGAGGCCTTTCTTTGCGAGGCTGGCGTGGAGGAGGGAGTCGATCGAACCGGTCGGATGCGCGATGGGTTGGAAGGCCCACCATTTCTTGTCGGCTTCGCGGAGAGGCGGTTCTGTGGAGAAGACGGACTGCTTGGCGACGAGGGGGCGGTCCGGGTATTTAGCCCCGGCGTTGATCCAGTCCGTGAGCAGCTTGATTTCGGCTTCGGTGAGAGCACCGCCGAGGGGCATGCGGGGTGTATCGAGGCCGCTGATCATGCGGATGAGTTTGCTGGTGGCGGCGGCACCGGGAACGACGGTGGCCCCGTGTTCGCCGCCGCGAAGGACGGAGGCGCGAGTGCGGA
>JANODS010000404.1:0-5519 GCA_031412835.1 Acidobacteriota bacterium
GCTGCCGCGTGTTGGAACGAGGCCTACGAAACGGGCCGTGTCTACGGTTTTCGCAACGCCCAAACCACCGTCATCGCGCCCACCGGCACCATCGGCTTCATGATGGATTGCGATACCACCGGCATCGAGCCGGATCTGGCATTGGTCAAATACAAGAAGTTGGTCGGCGGCGGCGTCATCAAGATCGTCAATCAAACCGTGCCGGAAGCGCTCCTCCGGCTCGGTTACCGCCCGGCGCAGGCCGAAGCCATCGTCGAACACATCGATCAGACAGGCACCATCGAAGGCGCTCCGCACCTGAAGCCAGAGCATCTTCCGGTCTTCGATTGCAGCTTCCGCCCACAGAACGGTACTCGTTTCATTCACCACATGGGCCACGTTCGGATGATGGCCGCCGTGCAGCCGTTTATCTCGGGCGCGATCTCAAAGACCATCAACATGCCCGAGGAAGCGACGGTGGAAGACATCATGGATGCCTACATCGAAAGCTGGCGGATCGGTCTGAAGGCCGTCGCCATCTATCGGGATAACTGCAAGCGGTCGCAGCCGCTTTCCACTTCACAATCGACGGCCAAGGCGAAGCCGGTGGTCGAAGAACGGACGGTCGAAAAAATCGTCTACCGACCGCTCCGGCGCAAGCTTCCCGATGAACGACAGTCGTTGACGCATAAGTTTTCGATCGCCGGGCACGAGGGTTATATCACCGTCGGACTGTTTGAAGACGGCACCCCGGGCGAACTTTTTATCACCATGTCGAAAGAGGGCTCCACCATCTCCGGCCTCATGGATAGCTTTGCCACCTCCATCAGCTTCTGCCTGCAATACGGCGTTCCGTTGCAGTTTTTAGTCGATAAGTATAGCCATGTCCGCTTCGAACCAAGCGGTTGGACCGGCAACAAAGAGATCCCCTACGCTAAGTCGCTCATGGACTATATCTTCCGGTGGATCGGGTCGAAATTCCTGCACCCGGACTACAAGATCACCGAGGCCGGCAACACGCTGCAACTGAAGCCGACGGAAGTACCGCCCCAACAGGCTCTTCGTTTTGATAACATCGCGACCGATGCCCCGCTTTGCTCTGAATGCGGCGGGCTCATGACCCGGAACGGTGCGTGTCATAAATGCGAAAACTGTGGTGGTACGAGTGGCTGCTCTTAGTCGTCGAAAATTCCTAGCGGGGCTGCTACAAACGCAGCCCCTCCCCAACATCGTCTTCATCCTGCTCGATGATCTCGGCTATGCCGACATCGGCTGTTACGGGCAAAAGAAGATCAAAACTCCGCACATCGATACGCTCGCCCGCGATGGCATGAAGTTTCCGCAGGCCTACGCCGGCGGGGCCGTTTGTGCGCCTTCGCGCTGCGTGCTGATGACGGGCAAGCACCTCGGCCACGCCGCCATTCGAGCCAACGCTGGCACGACGCCGCTGCCGGTCGAGGAACTCACGATCGCCCGAGTTTTGCAACAGGCCGGGTATGCCACCGGTGCCTTTGGCAAGTGGGGCCTCGGCGATGCCAACTCCTCCGGCGTCCCCTCCAAACATGGCTTTGACCAATTCTACGGCTATTTGCATCAGGTCCATGCGCATACCTATTTCCCGGAGTTTCTTTGGGAGAACGACAAGCGTGACACGCTCGGCAAAGAGGTCTACAGTGCCGACAGGATCGCCGAAAAATCCATCGCCTGGCTGAAGCAGCAGAAGACAAAGCCGTTCTTTCTCTACGCCTGCTACACCGTTCCCCATGGCCGCTACGAGACGCCGACGCAGGAGCCCTACAGCGCCACCGACTGGCCGGAGAAAGAGAAGAGCTACGCCGCCATGGTCACGCAAGGTGATCGCTATACGGGCCGCATTCTCGATACCTTGCGCGAGATGGGCGTCGAGAAAAACACCGTCGTCATCTTCGCGAGCGACAACGGCGGCGTCTCCGGCGATGGCCATTCCGCCGGGTTCTTTGATTCCATGCGGACCGCCTCCGGGGCCGTCCTCCATGGCGAAAAAGGAACGCTGTTTGAAGGGGGTCTACGGGTGCCGTTTCTCGTGCGCTGGCCTGGCCGCGTCAAGCCCGGTTCGGTGAACGATACGCCCGTGTACTTCGCTGATATTTTCCCAACCTTTGCGGCGCTGGCGAACCGCCCGGCGACGGGAGTCGACGGCGTTTCCCTGCTGCCGCAGTTCGAGGGAAAACTGGGTTCGGAGCGCACGATGCACTGGGAGCATTACAACTATAACGCCAAGACGAAGGCGCTCACTCCCCTCGCCGCCGCGGTTCGCAAGGGCCGTTGGAAGGCCATTCGGACCCGCCCCAATCAGCCTCCGGCGTTGTACGATCTCAGCGTGGACGAAGCCGAAGCGAACGACGTGAGCGCGGGCCATCCAATGATCGCGCGTCAACTCTCCTTCGCGATGCGCGACGCCCATACCCCCGCTCTTCCGCACACCGGGGTCATGGACTGGGTTCGGTAGAAGCTACCGATACACGACCACCAGAATCACCGTCGCCGCTCCCTTGCCCGTGTTCACAATCGCATGCGGGACATCGGCGCGGTAACTCGCCGAGTCGCCCTTCCCCAGCGCTTCGATGTCGCCCCCGCTTTCGACGCGCACCTTCCCCGTCTCTACTTGCAAAAACTCGCGCGTTCCTTCGAAATGCGCGGCGCTGCGCAACACCCCGCCCGCGCCTAGCGTCACCTCGTAAATCTCAATATCCTTCTCCATTTCGAGCGGTGATAGCGTCCGGATCTGCACGTCCGCGTCCCGGCGAAAGTCGTGGGCCCGGTCGTTGGCCCGAATTACGGCGATGGTCGACGCGCGGCCCGTCTCTTCCACCAGCTCGCTCAACGATAGCCCGAACCCGCGGGCCATCCGCAGCGTCACCGCCAGCGTCGGGTTCGCTTCCCCGCGTTCAATCTGGCTGATCATCGACCGGCTCACCCCGCTCGCTCTCGCCAAGTCGTCCAGCGACCACTGCCGCGCCCCTCGCAACTCCTTCACCCGCCGCGCAAACTCATCCAACATGAAATCCAGTATACTGGAACCGAGGTGCAAGATAACGGATGAAAGCGCTTGTCAAAAAAGAAGCCGCCCGCGGGCTCTGGCTCGAAGATGTCCCGGTCCCCAAGATCGGCATTAACGACGTCCTCATCAAAGTCGACCGCGCCGCCATTTGCGGTACCGATCTCCACATCTACAAGTGGGATGAATGGGCCGCGAAGACGATCCCGGTGCCAATGGTCGTCGGGCATGAGTTTGTCGGCGAGATCGTCGAAATCGGCTCGAATGTGAACGATTTTGCACCTGGAATGCTCGTCAGCGGCGAAGGCCACGTGGTCTGCGGTCGGTGTCGGAACTGCCTAGCCGGTCGTCGCCATCTCTGCGCCCATACGAGCGGCGTCGGCGTGAACCGCCCAGGCTGCTTCGCTGAATACATCGCCCTGCCGATGAGCAACGTTTGGCATCACGACGAAAAGATCGACCGCGATACGGCCGCCATTTTTGATCCCTTCGGCAACGCGGTCCATACGGCGCTATCGTTCCCTGTCTTAGGCGAGGACGTACTGATCACCGGGGCCGGGCCGATTGGGATAATGGCTGCGGCCGTGGTGCGCCACGCCGGGGCCCGCCACGTCGTCATCACGGACGTAAACCCGTATCGCCTCGAACTCGCGCAGTCGGTGGGAGTTACGCGGGCGGTGAACACGACGCAAACGAGTCTGGCCGCCGTCCAGAAGGAGCTTGGCATGACGGAAGGTTTCGATGTCGGCCTCGAAATGTCCGGTAACCCGCACGCGTTTCGGGACATGCTCGCCAACATGGCGCACGGCGCGCACATCGCGATGCTCGGCATCCCGGCGGGCGGAGAGATGGCCATCGATTGGAACACGGTCATCTTCAACATGCTGACGATCAAGGGCATCTACGGGCGTGAAATGTATGAGACCTGGTACAAGATGACGGTCATGATCCAAAGCGGGCTCGATATCTCAAAGGTCATCACGCACCGCTTCCCGTACACACAGTACGAAGAGGCGTTTGACCTGATGCTGAGCGGGCAATCGGGGAAGGTCGTCCTGCACTGGGCTTAGCCCTTGCGCCGGATGATCTCCTGGAGCCAGGCGATCGAAGTCAGGTCCTTGGTTCGCCGCATCACGAGCTTCTCTTCGAGCAGGGCTTCGGCTGATAAAACCTTTACGGCCAGCCCGCCTCCGAGCTCGATTGACCGCGCAAAAGGCAATAATTCCGAATAGCCCCGGCCAGTCCCAATCGTACCGAGCACGTCTAGCATGCCGTACTTCGTATCCAGCAATTGATGTCCGGGTCCACTCAAATGACTCTCCCCCGGCTTCAATTCGGGTCGATGCCGATACTTCGCTTCTAACTCCTCGAGTGCGCATAAAATCCGCTCTATGTTTTCGGATGTGCGCTCATGAACGATATCGAGGTCGAACGTCATAATCGGCGCACCCAAGAGTATGGCGTTGACTCCGCCCACAACCAAGAAACGCGCCTCATGGCGGGCCAGAACCCGTAGGATTTCAACAGAAGAAACTTCGGACATTTTTTAGGCGGTCTTTGCAAAAGACTTTTTCGCGCACTCCCGAAGGAAAAGCGCGTCGCGGACAGCGTTGTCGTTCACCTTTAGCCGCTCCATAGGAGTGCGCGCAAGCATCCAGTCAAGAAGGGTCAGGTCCAATTCCGGGTTCGGCTCTTGTTCCATACCTCCACATTATCACCTCCTTATTCATCAAGTCCTAACCGAACTCCTGTTATTTTTGGCTAGGTCGAGACCATGTCCTCAAAACTCCTTGCACTGATGTTTCTCGCCGCCACTTGTTGCCCGGCCGGCGTCGTTCAGGACGAAGCCCAATGCCTGCCCCTCGTCCAAGACGGAGACGGTTGGACCACGATCGTCACCGTCGTCAACCTCGAACCCAAACCGTCCCGCTTCGAACTCACCTTCCGCCCCGCCAAAGGCCTGCCCACGGAATGGACTATCGGACTGAAAGCCCCCGGCGCCGAGGTTGAAGGCCACATCGTACGCGGCACCCTCCCCATCGGCGGCTCCATCGCCATCGAGACGACCGGCGCATCGAAAGATATCCAACGCGGCTACGCCCAACTCTTCGGCTTCCAAAACGCCCGCCTCGGCATCCGCGCCATCGTTCGAAAAGAGGCAGGGGCAACGCTCGTCGTCACGGGCGGCGCCGAGCGCGAAGACTCTCTCCGCCTGCCGTTCGACAACACCGGCGGCTCCAGCACGTCCCTCGTCTGGGTCTCGGAAACAGATTACGCCCTCGTCAACATGGTCGTCTTCGCCGCCGATGGGAAGGAGCTTCTTCGCGACCAGTTCCAGTTCTCGGTTACCGGCCCCGTTTCGCAGGAAATGTTTCGTCTGGAAGAACGCTATCCCCAGTTGAGCGGCGTTCGCGGCGTCGTCGATCTGGAGGTGAGCTACCCCAACGCGGGCTTCTACGACCGCATGCTCTTCTCCGCCGTCGCGATCCACACCGAACCAACG